>CAYOQX010000056.1:0-9901 GCA_964406195.1 uncultured Alkaliphilus sp.
CCTAATATAATTCCGCCTATAACCGCACCTATTACACTGCCTACCGCAATCATCAGCGGAACCAGAAAAATTTTGAATCCGAGTTTTTTCATTTCTTGAAGTATATTTTTCTGTCTTCCTATATCAATTCCAACAAAAAATAAAAATATGCAAAGTCCGATATTAATAATTTTGTCTATATGAGTTGCCATAGTTGTCGGAAATACAAATGACCCGAATAATGCACCTGAAGCAACAGCCAGCAGTATTTTAGCAGTCACTTTTTTCCCTCGCTTCCTTTGATGCAAGTATATATCCTGAAACAGCCCTGACACATAGAATGCTGAATATGATTGAAAAAATCGCCAGAATCAGGGCCTGCTTACCGATAACTGCAAATGAGGCAACCACCTCTTTGCTCATACCGATATTAACACCCATAATAAATAGCAATAACAATATAGAAACCGTTTGGATACGATCCAGATTTTTAACTATAGATTTCTCTAACAGATTTTTGCTTCCTATAAGTATGCCTATTGTTAAGGTTATCAAATATAATAGTATATCCACCTGAAGTTCCCCTTTTTAAACTTCCATTATGATTGGTAATATCATAGGTCTGCGTTTTGTTTTTTGATATAAAAAGTCCCTCAGTATGTTTCTGATGGAGCTCTTCAGCAGTGACCACTCCCTAATATTCTGCTGTTCACAATCATGCAGAACATCTCTCACCATTTCTCTAGCCTCATCCATCAGTGCTTCGGATTCTCTTACATAGACAAATCCTCTTGAAATTATATCCGGACCTGCTACAACTTTTCCATTTTCTTTGGTTATGGTAACTACCACAATCATCAGTCCGTCTTCCGCCAGGTGTTTACGGTCTCTGAGAACAATGTTACCCACATCCCCGACACCCAACCCGTCCACCAATATTCTTCCCGCCTGCACACTTCCGCATATCTTTCCGTAACCTTCTCCAAATTCGAATATGGTACCATTTTGTCCAATGAGTACATTTTCTTTCGGCATACCCAGACTTTCCGCCAGTTTGCCGTGTTGTTTCAGGTGTCTGTATTCCCCGTGGACCGGTATGAAATATTCGGGTTTTGCCAGTGTATGAATTAATTTCAGTTCTTCCTGGCAGGCATGACCGGAAACGTGAACATCGGCCAGGTCCTCATAAATAACCTCGGCCCCTTTTTCAAATAATTGATTAATTACATGCATGACGGATTTTTCATTCCCCGGAATCGGAGTAGCCGAGAAAACGACCAGGTCTCCGTTTTGGATGTCCAGTTTTCTGTGTTCTGAGCTGGCCATCCTCGATAGTGCGGCCATGGATTCACCTTGACTTCCGGTGGTCAGGATCAGTAATTCATTGTCCTTGTACCTGTCCATATCATTTACATCTATAATCAAGTCCTCCTTTACATTCAGAGCACCCAATTCGCTGGCAACGGATATTACGTTTACCATACTCCTGCCCGATACCACTACTTTTCTGTCGTACTTAGATGCCGCATCCAATACTTGCTGTATCCTGTGGACGTTGGATGCAAATGTGGCAACAATAATACGCTGTTCGGTCCTTCTGAAAATACCTTCAAATGTCTCTCCCACACTTTTTTCAGACATTGTCATTCCCGGTCTTTCCACATTCGTGCTGTCCGCCATCATTACCAGGACACCTTCCTGACCCAACTCCGCTATACGGTGTAGGTCTATTACCTGACCGTCAACAGGTGTAAAATCAACCTTAAAATCCCCCGTATGGAAGATTGCACCTAATGGCGTATGAATAGCTATAGCACAGGAATCCGGTATACTATGGCTGGTACGGATAAATTCTATATCGAATTTACCGAGTTTAATTGTCTGGCCCGGCCTTACCCTCTGTAAGTGCACGGTATCAAGCCTGTGTTCTTTCAGTTTGGATTCTACCAATCCCAAAGTCAATCTGGTACCGTATACGGGAACATCCAGTTTTCTGAGAACATAAGGAAGCGCACCGATATGGTCCTCATGTCCGTGGGTTAATACTATTCCCTTAACCTTCCTTCTGTTTCTTATTAGATATGTTATGTCCGGTATAACTATATCAATCCCTAACATATCATCCTCCGGGAAACTCAAACCGCAATCAATAATCAGTATCTCATCTTCATATTCGAGTGCAGTGATGTTTCTCCCGATCTCACTCAGACCTCCCAGAGGTATGAGTCTAAATTTTGTCGCTTTTTTAGTCAACATTATCTCTCCTTTTGCATTGTTTCTCCGTTTATTTGTTTCAACATTATTGTATTAATAATCCGCACATATAGAGTCCGATATATTCTATCATATATCATAAAATAAAACCTGTATTATCAAGTAAGAATAAATTATTTTGCTTGTGCCGTGTTGATATATTTTTTCCTGAACGATTAGAAATTATATATTACCGTGGAAGAGATATGTAGAAAAGCCTTGTAGAGAACCTACAAGACTATTGACATTCAGAACAGATGCCAAAAAATTTAACTTTATGGTCCTTTATAGTAAAATTATACTTCTTTTCTATTTCCTCTTCTAGATGCTCCAACATATTGAGTTCTACTTCTATTATATTGTTACAAACCTCACAGATCAGGTGATGGTGCTGATGGTCATTATCATTTGTGTTCAGTTCATACCTCATGCATCCGTCATCTATATTTAATCTTGAAATCATTGACATATCATCCAACAGCTGTAGTGTCCTGTATACGGTTGCCAATCCTATTTCCGGGCATTTTTCCCTTACAAGACTGTAAATTTCTTCCGTATTCAGATGTTCACCCTGATTTTCAATGATAGTGTCTAATATAGCCCTCCGCTGAGGTGTTAATTTATATCCTTTGTCCTTTAATCTTTTCCTTAATAAGCTAGCCAGGTTTTCCATTTTCCCACCTTCATTTCTCAAATAATAATGTTTTTCAAGTAATAGTATAGTAAATTATTATATTATTGTCAACTGTATATTAAACCGTAATATTCAAAAATAATGGGCATAATGAAAAGCAGCAAGGCTACTGCTGCTTCTATCATTTCAAGATTGGCGGTATGATCCTATGTTTCCTCTCCAATCAGCGATTCATATGCGGTTGCTACATTTTCATATTCTTCATCATCTTCAACGGAAACAAGCGAATATTCGCCTTTTTCCTTATCCTCATGTTCAATTCTGAACGCATAGGCCTCCGATTCTTCGTCTGAATCAGCCGACGCTAAAATTGCATATTCATTATCATTTAGTCCAAATGTCATTATCACTTCAAAGTCTTCTTCCTGACCTTCTTCGTCTGTTAATCTGATTATATTTTCCCTTTCTTCCATTGTTGCACACCCCTTCCACTGATTATCATTATCACAGCTGTAGTATATATCAAGACTCTGTAACAGTTGTATTATATACCAAGTTTCTATAATAAATACTATTTTTATATTGATTTTTTATTGTACACTGTCAAGATATCCCTGCAAAATATACACGGCGGCTATTTTATCAATTACTTTTTTTCTTTTTGCTCTGCTGATATCCGCCTCTATCAGGGTCCTTTCGGCTGCTACGGTAGTCAATCTCTCATCCCATTGAACAATTTCCATTCCGTTAAATCTTTTGCTCAATCTCCCGATAAATTTTTCCACCTTCTCCCCCTGAAAACCTATAGTTCCGTTCATATTTTTAGGCAACCCGACAATGATTTTATTCACATCATATTCGTTGATAATTTCCTCCAGTTCCCGTAAATCTTTTTTTATATTGGTTCTTTGTATGGTTTTCAGGCCTTGTGCAGTCCATCCGAGGGGATCACTTAGGGCTACACCTATAGTTTTATCCCCTACGTCCAGTCCCAAAATTCTAGACATCTATATACCCTCCAAGTTAAAACCGCCTATGTTAACCCAATCTAATTTTGACGGTTTAAATCCTCAATTATCAAGTACAACATTGTTGATGTTAAAAATATTATGCTTGTGGCCGCCACCACTATTCCCGAATCGTTAGCCATAAGTCCAATCGCACAGGCTACAATGATTCCGCTCCAGCCCACTGCCAGTTTGGGATATTTTACAGATATCCTTTTAAACCATCCTACAGGTTTATATAATAATATACCCATCACAATAATTGCACTGAATAAGACCTTGCTCCAAATGGTTGAACCCATTATTCGCAAATTCATCGAAATTTTCCTTACTATAGTTTGGTGTATAGAGGCCGGACCGTTTGAAATAACCTGATTGATTGCCTCCGCCAGGTGGGATTTGCTCTCGATAACAAACAAATCAATCACGGCCATCAGCCCCACTGCCGATATTACAGCCAAACCTATATATAAAAATCCTTTCGGTTCAACCTTTTTTCCAAATAATCTGATAGATACAAATAAAAATGCAAACACTGCAGTGATTGTCCCGCCTACATTTGCCCCGAATTTCGGAAATCCGATAATAACGGTAGACAGAACATAAAATATTATCAGTGTGTATTTATTTATAAGATTTTTTTCCATTAACACTGTAGTAAGTATCAAAACAGCCCCGACAAGTATTCCCATATATTCGTTGCCTACCCCGTAATATCTGGCACCTATTATGGGGTCATACCCTAACAGGGAGTTTTTTATTAAATTCTGTCCGCAAACGATGTCGAACAATAATCCGAATGCCAACGGAGCCGCAGCATATAAAATTGTATTTAACGGTTTGCCGTTAGATAACGAATAAACTATGGCTACTATGGCTGCGGTGATTATCAATAATAGAAGATATGTAATAACAATGTTTGTTGTTCCAAACAGCGGCATCAGTAACAATGTAAACGGAACAACCATATTTCCTATCAATGCTAATAATATATATTTGTACCATTTAACAAACCGGATGTGCCTTAATACTATAGAGGCAAGTGCGAAAACAGATACCATTATTTGGTACACGGCAAAACTATAGAGTACCCTGTACCTCTGGGTAGATGTATTGACTATTCTCTTATTCAGATTCCGCACATAATCCAAGTTATTTTGTTTCGGAACAGATTGTAATACCCTACCAGTCATTTTATTATCGGTTAAATTAAAATAAGACAAAATGGTTGGACCTATATCTATATTTCCTACAATCCCGTCCCTCCTGGTGGTATTTGAGTAGAGAACCTGTTCATTATCACCACCCTCATAAATGATAAGGGGGGTTAACCTGTTACCTATGTTTGCAGCCTCACTCGACGGATAGGGTGTAACAATCATAAGTTTGGTGTTTTTAATGTCAATATTTTCAACAATATCAAAAATAAAACTGTCTATTTCGTTTAATATGTTTGTTCTGTGTTTCTCATATGTTTCCTGATCCAGATTTTGTCTATATCTTTCCAGTCTCATAGTATCTCCAGTTTCGATTACGATTAAACCGGGATTGGAATATTCTCCCTTGAATTTATCAAGCAATAATTTATAGTTGGTTTTTAATCCATACGGCCTTGTATTATCTTCCTCAATAAGTTCGTTGCCGACATCTCCGGAATGTATAAATCCATTCTCGTCCATAGCTATCAACCCTGCAGGGGTCAGTTGGACATCATCGGTATTTCCGTTACCTATCAGGGCGGTTCTATATCCATTTTCCCCCAGTGTCCGACCTAAAATTCCGGGGATAGAACCGTATTCCCCATTCAGGTTTCTTTCAATTAATTTATTAATATCCAAATTAACAATACCGTGGTCCAAAGGTTTTTTCCCCGTGCGCCTTTCATATATTACACCGGTATCCTCATCGACATTATGAAAGAAAGACGTATTATGTGAAGCCTCCGCCCTTGTGCCCCATCCCACGGTGGCATAAGATTTAAATTCACTGTTCCTGCCGGAGGCTTTTGTATTCATTAAAGCAATTGAACTCTTCTTTATCAATTCCCCGGTGTAGGACATTTTTTCTAAATCATCAAGACTTATCCGATTAATCACAACCATTACAACCCCGGCATCTTTACTGTCGGATGTTTCATCTAATCCATAACCTATATTTACCGTCAATATAATTGCTAGAATTAACATGGGAACAAAGCGTGTTAATTTTATGTTCAATTTTCAACCACCTACTTTTTATCCAAATATGATTTTAGCAGTTCCTCCAGTAGTTCATCTCTTTCAATCTGTCTTATTAATGTTCTGGCGTTATTATGACTTGTAATATAGGTAGGGTCACCTGACAGGATATATCCAATAAACTGATTTGTAGGGTTATATCCCTTTTCCTCCAGTGCTTTGTACACACTTAATATCACGTCTCTTGCTTTTCTTTCCTTTTCTTTTTCCAGGTCGAATTTCATGGTAAAATTATTTTTATCTGGCATAATTATGCTCCCTTCTTATTCATCTAATATCATTTTACCATATTGTACTATCTATATTAAGCAATATTCACAGTATTGAATAACATTATATAAACAGTTTAGTTGCCCAACTGTTTATATAATATTTCTTTTGCAACAGATAAAGCATCCTCAATTTTATTGGGATTTTTTCCACCCGCCTGTGCCATGTCCGGTCTTCCCCCGCCTCCGCCTCCTGTAACCTTAGCGGCTTCCCTGATCAGGTTACCGCAATGTATTCCTTCGGCCAAAGCATCTTCTGTTGCCATAGCGGTAAAATAAACCCTGTTGTTATCGTTAGATGCGAGTATTACTACTCCGGAACCCAGTTTTTGTTTCAAAACATCCCCAACCTTTCGCAGATCATCCATATCATGACCGTCTATAGATTGGATTATTGTGTCTACACCATTAATAGATTGTACATTATCCAGAAGTTCGTCGGTAAAACCGCTTGCCAATTGTCCTTTGAGCCTATCTATTTCTTTGTCTTTTTCCCTTGTTTCATCGACCAAATCGCTTACACGTTGAATAGCATTTTGGGCTTGTACATTCAGCGTATCCGCTATTTGTTTTATGGTTTGTCGATTGTTTTGCATGTATTTATATGCTTCAGGACCGGTGATAGCCTCAATTCTTCTTACTCCTGCAGCTACCCCGCCCTCGCCCAGTATAATCAGCATACCTATTTCACTGCTATTGTTCACATGCGTCCCGCCGCATAGTTCTGTACTATAATCCCCAATTTTCACAATCCTAACCTGTTCACCGTATTTTTCACCGAACAGGGCCTCAGCACCCATATCCTCAGCCTCATCCATAGAGGTTTCAAAGGCTATTACATCAAGACCGTTTAATATTTGTTCATTGGCGGTTTCCTCGATTGCCGTAATCTGTTCATCCGTTACCCCTTCGAAATGAGTAAAGTCAAATCTCAACCTTTCCGGGGCTACAAGTGATCCCGCCTGTTGAACATGTTCTCCAAGTACCTGTTTCAAAGCCCTATGCAATATGTGGGTTGCAGTATGGTTACGGGCCGTATTTCTCCTCAGGCTCGAATCTATCCGTGTTCTAACGATATCCCCTGTATTGAATTTTCCTTCATCAATTTTAACAATATGGTGAACCTGATCACGAGGACCCTCTTTAGTATCCAGTACCCTTGCTTTTGCTGTTTCGTTAAACAGAATCCCGACATCTCCTACCTGTCCCCCGCTTTCACCGTAAAAAACGGTTTTATCAAGGACAATAACCACTTCGTCACCGACACCGCCGCTGTCCGTAATATTCCCTTCATCTACGATTGCTATAATTTCACCTTCGGATTCCAATTTACTATAGCCTTCAAAATCCGTACAAATATCCTTGTCTAACTTGGAAAACACATCATCTTCCCAACCTTCGGTTTCCATACCTGCCCTTGCTTCACGGGCCCTCTTTCTCTGTTTTTCCATTTCCCTTTCAAAGCCTTCTTCGTTCAGGTCCAAACCTTTTTCTTCCAGTATCTCCTTAGTCAGGTCTAATGGAAAACCATAGGTATCATAAAGTCTGAAAGCATTGGCTCCACTCAGTATTTTCTCATTTGTATTCAATAATTCCTCGATATAGTCGTTCAGTATATCCATACCTTGGTCTATTGTTTCCATAAATCTTTCTTCTTCAACCTGAACTACTTTCTCGATATAGCTTCTTTTTTCCGTCAGTTCGTTATAAATTTCTTTATAATTTTCACAAACTTTATGCACCAATTTATATAAAAATGCTTCATGCACTCCCAACAGTTTACCGTGCCGTGCAGCCCTTCGAAGCAGTCTTCTTAGAATATAGCCCCTGCCTTCATTACTCGGAAGTATCCCGTCTCCAATCATAAAAGATATGGAACGTACATGATCCGTTATAATTCTGATAGACATATCTGTTTCCGAATCCTTTTTATATTCCGTGTTTGTGATTTCGCATACGCTGTCCAGTATAGGTTTGATTATGTCAATTTCAAAAATAGAATCCACTCCCTGCATAATACAGGCCATTCTTTCCAGTCCCATTCCCGTATCTATATTGGGATTTGGCAGAGGTGTATAATTACCGTCTTCATCTCTGTGGAACTGGGAAAACACATGGTTCCAAAATTCAACATGTCTGTCACATTCACAGCCGGGCTTACAATCCTTATGGCCACAGCCATATTCTTTACCGCGGTCAAAGTACAGTTCAGTGCATGGGCCTGAGGGACCAACACCTATTTCCCAAAAATTGTCGGCCTTGCCCAATCTTATAATTCTATCCTCGGGCACCCCGATTTTTTTGTTCCAAATCTCAAAGGCCTCATCATCTTCCAGATATATGGTAATCCATAATTTGTCGACAGGCAGGTTCAGATGTTCTATCACAAATTCCCATCCCCATACAATGGATTTTTCCTTAAAATAATCTCCGAAAGAAAAATTGCCCAGCATCTCAAAAAACGTAGCATGTCTTGCTGTTTCACCAACAATTTCAATATCGCCTGTGCGGATGCATTTTTGACTTGTTGCCATCCTGACATTCGGGGGTTCTTCCAACCCTGCAAAATACGATTTCAGCGGTGCCATTCCGGAATTTACCAGTAACAAGCTTTTATCTTTTTGCGGTACCAAAGGAAAACTCGGTAAAACCGTATGTCCCTTCGACCTGAAAAAATCTAAAAACCGCTTTCTTATTTCATTTGAGCTCAGTTTTTCCATAAAGCAATCCTCCTAGTTTATCTATAGACTATAAACAGATACATGTGTATCCGGGTATCCATATTATATTATAAGGCATGTTTTAGTTTATTGAAAAACAAAACCCTCATCCATACAAAATAAGGCCGTAGGGACGAGAGTACCTCCCATAAATTATATAAAACATACTATATTTTGTCAATACAAATATGAAGTGACAAATACCCCGGACTGCTAACAGGGTTTTGTCACTTGAAATTAAAATATTTATATCAACAAGCCCATACTAAAACATGCTGAGTCCCTTCATAGCGGTTGCAGCACGGTCTATAAATCTTTTTTTGCTTTTCATTTCTTTTCTTTCTTGAAGTTTCTTTCCCATAATATACATGACAACGGTTGCACCTAAAATCCCACCTGTAATAACTCCCTTAGTAACCTTTCTACTCATGATCTCACTCCCCTTGCATTTTATTCAGCCCGAATCGTGTAATTCAATTGTTAAACTTTTCAAATAAATGTATGGGACCATAATGTTCGTTATCTGTTATTAGATTTTGTTAATTCTATAAATCTATACCAAGTAATTTTTTCAATCTATACTGTTTATCAGTCTGTTCTATTAAAAAATGCGGACAATTGTCCGCATTTTAATTGGTATATAACAGCCTTAATATTTATTTTAAAAAATTTTATTCTTCATGCTCATCATGTTCATATACATCCGGATTGAAACCTTCCAATCCTTCATAGACCAGGTCATTTTCCTTTGCATAATTATATATAGCTGTTCTTATTGCTCGTTCAGCCAGTACGGAACAAT
>CAYOQX010000057.1:0-9824 GCA_964406195.1 uncultured Alkaliphilus sp.
TTGGGAGATACCTATAGACTTAGGTTATACTCATCCAACTGTTACACTAACTGGTACAGTTAATATGGAAAATGACATTATATTTAAAGCAGATGGTTACTTTGCTGTAAATGGGATAAAACATAGGGATTTTGATTTCGTCAAAGCACCTAATGAAGAACCTTTAAGCAATTCATTTGGTTTCAGAGTGACTGAACCAGGTACATATAAGGTCAAGGGTTGTGTACCTGCACTAGATACAAACGGTAATCCTATAATGTTTAATTTTGATTTCGAGGAATATCCAGATATAAACCCTGCTAATAATTGTGATGAAATAGAAGTAGAGGTCAGAATGGGGAAACCCAAACTTGATACTCCACCTACTCCACCGCCAAGCGATTATGATGGTGATGAACATATAAGACCTATAATAACTGGTTAGCACCAGTCAAGCCCCTACAAACGATAAATGTAGGGGCTTTTTTTATGTCTATTTTACTATAAAAAGAGATTAGGTAATTTGTTTTGCAAAATCAAGGTGGTGTTTATTTGAATTTGAAAAGATTAAAAAAACAAGATGGTCAAGCAATGGTTGAATTTGGTTTAGTAATAACCTTATTTTTAATTTTTGTATTTGGGTTAATTAGTTTAATTTGGTGGTTTACTTCGGCTTTCTTTGCTCAACAAATAGCACATGAAGCAGCAAGAAAATACGCAGTGACTATAGATAAACAAGAAGCAGAACAATTAGGAAAAGATTATTTAAAAGGGTGGGCAAATTCATTTATTGATGTTAGTAAAACGACTGTAATAGTTAGTAAAAAAGATGAAACTACAGCTAAAGCTACTGTCACTGTTAGACCACGCTTTGCTACTATAACACTACTTGGATACGACATAAATTCAATAACTCGTTCCGCCCAGTCTCCTTTTGAAGATTTTATTAGACATCCAGAAAAGTATCACAAGAGTAGGTGGTGAAGGCATATTGTTTAAAATACTTTCAGATGAAAAAGGCTCATTCATGGTAGAAGCAGTTCTTTCATTTATTTTGTTTCTAGTAATATTTTTGGGTATTATAGAAGTTTTATCTTTAGTTGAAAGTAAATTATATGTAGAAAAAATTTCTAGGGAAGTATGCCATGAAGCAAGCATAACTACATTAGATGATGCAAATGTAATAAAAGATAATTTCAAGCTCCAATATTTTAATAAACACGAAAGACCATATGTATATATAGAAGATTTGAATGCCAACTCTACCAATGAAACGATTTATTGTTATGTAGTTTATTATCATCCACCTTTTAAACATATATACACATCAAATAATGAAGGAAGGAGGAAACCTATTGAAGCAAGGACTGTTTTTCCGCGGCATGAAAGTCATATCTAATGAAGAAGGCAATATAGTTCTTCTAACTTCTTTTATAATATTGGGCTTATTTTTAATGGCAATAGGTTTAGTTGAAATAGGCAAATTTCTAATAGTAAGAGAACAAGTACAAACAATAGCAGATGCATCGACATTAGCTGGGGCAGGTGCAAAAGACTCTGCTCAAAAATGGGTTACTATAGATGTTCATACACAACATGGCTCATTTCAAGAATGTGGTGGTGATCCTGTGTCTTGTTGGTGTGTAGGCTGCGGTTCTAATGTAGTAAGAAATGTAGTTGGACCTGAAAGTTATCTACTAGATAGCGGTGGTTGGCAAGACTACTCCTTGTTTAGTTGCGGTAACTGCGATACACCATATGATACATGGTACACATTTTCAGATAGACAACTTATCTATAACATGAGTGACATGACCTCACAAATAAATGCTTTAAATAATAGTGCTAAGGAAGTAAGAAGTAATGTCACAAATATAGTTGATGATGTATTGGGAAAATTACAGACTCCCAACCATAGAAGATATACGAGTGTATATCAATCAGTAATGAGAAATAAAACATTAGAGGAAAAGCAAGAGTTAGCAGATAATGAGTACGATTTTACCAGAAGATATGTAACTGAAATAAGAGGTTTTAGTAGCTATGGTAGTCTTTGCTCAAGTGAATATATGAGTTACATAAATTCATGCTACACTGATCCGCTTGGTGGTCGTATTTGTGATGAAGGTAAATACAGAAGATACCTAAACTGTAAGGGGACTGTTGAAACCGGGCAAAATGCTTTTTCCAACTTACAAAGCATTAGACATATTATTGATAACGCTTTAGGTTCTGTTACTACGTTAGAAGGGCAAGTAAAAAACTATGAAAATGAATTTCAAAACGAGGTAAACAGTCCAGATTATGAAACTGGAAAAGAAAGAGCTGAAAAAGCAACTTTCGCCTTTTTTGAAAAAGCAACTGAAACCAAAGGCTTAAAGTATGGTGTAACTGGCAATGTCAAAGATATGAATACCTCTAGGGTAGCTATAGAAGATGTTAAATTATTTACAGATGAACATAATCGCTATCATCCTTCTGTAGTAACTATATTAAGAGTAGAAACACCAGCAATGTTTCAGGAACTAGTTTCCAAATGGCCGAACCTACCCCTTTTCAGTAACCATAAAAAGGGTATAAGACAAACAATATGCTCCCAATCAAGTACCATGTACTACGATAAACGTGGTCACAAAGACTATTCTAGTTTCAAAGGTAAACTGTATGATAGTTTAAACATAGGTGAAGTTGTATTTGATGAAAGATGGACTAAATACATTAAAGTTCCAGATGATTACTGCAAGGAATGGCGAGAAGGAAAACATAAAGATTTATAAAATTTCAAGCAATTTGAAAGGGGGAGATAAAAATTGATCCTTTATTAATTGGTTCTCTTGCCGTTGGAATTGCAATATTATTGCCGATAATGGCAAAAAGGGGCAAAAAAATTAGGGAAGTTGATAGGGATGAAGTTTTTTGTCGTACTGGTTTGATGGTAATCAGTGAAGAAGAAAAAAATATTGTGGCATATCAAATGGTTAGAGCAGGTAAAGATGAAAAACCTGAGCATTTATGGGGTCGTAAAATCATATATACTGCCAGCTACATTTTATTGGTAGTTATAGGAGGTTTGTTTTTCAAACTACATGTAGGACTTATGTTTTTGCTTTTGTGTGGTGCAATCTTCGCTTGGCTGTATCCTAACATTCAATTAAAAGCATCAATAGATAAACGGAAAAATGAAGTTATTAAAAACCTTGATGAATTTTCCATGTATTTATCTACAGCTTTAAATTCCATGCCTGATATTACTTCAGCCTTAAAAGAAGCAGGTGAGGCAACTGGTGGTGTTTATGCCAATGAAATTGAAGTTGTTCTCAAGGAAAATCGTTCAGGTAAAAACTTAAATGACGCCTTGTATGACTGGGGACAACGTGTCGATGTGGATGAAATTAACACCTTAATTAGTACATTAAACCAGATCCATGAAAAAGGTGTTTCAGCATCAGAGAAGATGCAAGAGTTCTCTGAACGTTTTCGCACTATAAAACGTTTTGAAATTATGGAACAAGCAGGGAAACTATCCATAAGGTTAATCTTCATAGTAATGGTATTCATGTTAATTCCTACAATGATTATTATTGGTTATCCTGCTGTTCTTAGTTTGATGCAAGTATTGTAAAATTTATTAACCACTTACAAAAGTAAATATCTAAAGAGAAAGGAGTAATAATAAATGCTACTAAAAACTAGGAATATTTTGCTAGACAATAGGGGACAAGGTATGGCTGAATATGGTCTTATAATTGCTTTAGTATCAGTAGTAGTTATAGGAGCTATTATATTCCTTGGAAAAGCCTTAGCAGAAAAATTTGAACTTATTGGTACTGAAATAGATGAAGCTGAATCTACAAAAGAATTTTAATCCAAAAAACAAGAAGAGACTTCTTTTCATTTCTTAGTATGGAGGGAAGTCTTTTTTATTAGTAAAAGTTTTAAGGGGGGTATTTAGTATAAAGGTTTTAAAAAACATAATAATTTTAAACTTAATAGCAGCTATATGTGTGCTATTGTATGGAGAATTTGGTTTGCTTACCATACCAGGAATTGTAATGGCTTTGGTAAATATATACTTAATTATTAAAGACAAGTATATAGAAGTAGCAGTATTAAGTGTTTTAACCGCTGTAGGTAGCTTCTTTGCTCAGTCGGTAATTGCGTTTTGTTTATACTGCACCTTCGCTGCATCATTATTTGCTTTATCTGCAATATTTTGTTTAATAATTGATCGGGCTAAACATGTAAAGATAGCTTTTAGTTTAATAGTAATTTTGATAGCAGGATTATATTCACTTAATTCTGTTTTTTTCTATCATCAAAGCCCCATTATAGAGCATGATGGCATAGTAGTTGCTCAAGAAGTAAGTGAAAAAGCTATACAAAAGCCTTCATTATATATTTCCCCGACTTGTGAAAGTTGTACCATCTTAGTAGAAAAGCTGATACAGCAAGATCCAAAGGGTGAAAACTGGCTTCCGGTTACTATTCCTTATCGTTCTTTACATAGAAGTGAAACAATGTTGAAAGAAATGGGTTATAAAGGAGAAATTGAGACCTCTAATGCATCCCCAACTGGTTTTGTTCCTGTACTTATAGTAAATGAAAATGAAATTATAAGAGGTTCAAAAATAATTGATTACATAAAGGAGAGTGAAAAGTAATGTCAGATACTAAATCAGACACTAAACTAACGATAATAGATAGGTTGAAAAAAAATATCTATGTAATTATTTTTATCCTACTTGCCATAATTGCTACTACTACCATTTATTTTTCAGTAAAGGCTTTATCGCCAACTGCCCCGGTAATCATAGCAAAGGATAACATACGAGTGGGTGATATGCTTGAGAAAAGCGATTTAGCGGTTCAATATTTACCGCAAGGTTCTATTCCGCCAACTGCTTTTACTAGTGAACAAGATATTATAGGTAAAACTGTTGTGAACGGACCTATTGTGAGTGGTGATATGATTCGCCAGGAACACCTATCTACAGCAGGTTCTATTAAGGCTTTATTACATTCATTTACACCCGAAGGGTGGCATGCTATTGAATTGCCAGCTGGGATAGGTTTAGGACTACAAGGCTTGAAAAAAGGTGATTACATACAAATCTATGGTGAAACATTTGAAGAGGGCGGTTTATGTGCCAGTGTAATCGTGCCAGATGCAATAATTTTAAGCGTAGCAGGTTTTGATTTAGCTGAAAACAATCATATTGTTGCAGTACCTAAAAACTATGTAGGCATTATTGCCGACTCTTTGGTTAAAGGCAAGCCTTTGGCTATAGCATTACCTGATACAATGCCCGAAGAAGTCTTCTTAGAAAAGCCTGAACCACCAAACACACCTATAGAAGAAGAAATAACTGATGATGAAGTTAGCGAAGATACAGAAAACGAAGTAGGGCAGGTGGAATAAAAAATGTTTAACTTTCCCGTTACACCAGATGAAGCCGGAAAAGGTAAGTTGATTACTTTTATTCCTTTGAAAAACGATGTAGGTGCATCTACCTTAGCAAGTTATACAGCATTGAGTTTCAGCAATTTTTCTAAAGTTAATTTGATAGATTTTAATCCAGAAAGTAAAGTGCGTTCTTATTTTGGTTATACGCCTGAAACTAGCTCGGTATCATTATTAGATATTAGGACAGCTACTACTCCAGATTCAATTTATGCTGCTAGTGAACAGCATAATGAAAAATTAAATCTATTTTTAGGGGTACTACCTAAAGTTTTAGATATTTTTAACGTAGATACCTCTTTAGTATTAAAAGCAAGTAGCTATTTAAAGCGAAGTGCAGATTTAAGTATTGCTGTTTCTGGGCAAATGTATAGTTATTCTTGGGCTTTACCTTTAGTTTCTGATTTAATTTTCGTAGTAGTGAAACCCAATCGTTCTTCATTAGATGCTTTTAGAGAACAAATAGACTTCTTAGCTAGATTAGGCTGTCAAGATAGATTAAAAATTGTCTTAAACCAAGAGAAGATGCCTGGTGGCATAGTTGATACAAGTAGTTTTTTTTCACCAGACATAGTAATACCTTATGACATCGACATCGTAAGGGAATGTAACAAAAGAGAATTAAAGCCTAATAAAAGATTCAGAAATGATTTTATGATAGTTCCCTAAGAACACCCTCTATTTCAATAAAGGGATGAATTAGGGAAAAGATTGTAAGCGTATAGGGAAACTTGTACGTAGCGGTAGCGAAAGCTATCCAATATACCACCTGAATTGCTGGAATACCCTAAAGCTAACTAAGCTACAACGCAAGGATGAAAGAAGCCTAAGCGTGAAAGCAGCGAAAGCAGAAAAAAAATAGTTAGATGGCATACGGTTAAATCCTAAGTGTTAGAGCAATGGGCAATCAGCAGCGAAGCTCCGAATAGGAGAACGTTCAACGACTATTCCTCTTGAGGGAAGTAGGCTCAAGCGAGCCGAAGCGGGTGGCCCCTAACAGATAAAGCTGAGGGAGAAGATATAGTCTGTGCTTATAGGAAACTATAAGGAGTTCATAAGAGAACCGCATAGGAACTAGCAAGCCTATGTGAACAAGACCTCTAAAATGGTTAAAATTAAGGGTTCTAAAGGCGAACCACTCTATCATATTACTTTTACTAAAAGCACCGTTTTACAGTAAAATATAGTATATTTGCCTTACGGAAGTGGGGTGAGAAGTACAATGTATTTAACCGTAAAGCAACAAATAAAGCAGTTATCGAAGGAAGAATATAAAACTCTAAGAAAATTAAGCCACATAGCCAAAAACTTAACGAATGAAGCCATATATAATGTTCGGCAATACTATTTTCAAGAAGGCGAATACTTAAACTACGAAAAGAATTATGCCTTACTAAAGAATAGCCCGAATTACAAGAAACTAAACTCAAATATGGCCCAACAAATACTAAAAGAAGTAGATGGCATGTTTAAGTCGTTTTTTGGCTTATTAAAACTGGCTAAACGAGGTAATTATTCATTTAAAGATATAAAATTACCTTCATATCTTCCGAAAGATGGCTTTACTACCCTTATTATTGGTTTTGTTAGATTAAACGATAATCAGCTAATAATCCCGTATTCAAACCAGTTTGCAAAAGAACACAAAAGGATAAAGATTACGATACCACCTATTCTTTTAGATAAGAAAATAAAGGAGATTCGTATAATACCAAAAGCAAGAGCTAGGTTCTTTGAGATTCAATATATCCATGAGGTAGAAGAAGAACAAAGAAACTTAAATAAAAACAATGCACTAGCAATAGATTTTGGTATTAATAACTTAGCCACTTGTGTTACTTCAACTGGTAAGAGTTTTATAGTTGATGGTAGGCGTTTAAAATCAATAAACCAATGGTATAACAAAGAAAATGCTCGATTACAAAGCATAAAAGATTTACAAAAGTACGGAAAGAAAAAAACTAATCGTCAAAAAGCCTTACTACGGAAGCGGAACAATAAAGTTAATGATTATATGGCAAAAACCGCCCGTATAATTATTAATTATTGTTTAAATAACGATATAGGCAGATTAGTTTGCGGTTATAGCGAAACCTTCCAGTATAAAACCAATATAGGTAAAGCTAATAATCAAAATTTCGTACACATCCCTTTTGGTAGATTGCGTAGTAAACTAGAATACTTATGCCAGTTATATGGTATAGACTTCATTAAACAAGAAGAAAGCTATACATCAAAAGCAAGTTTTCTAGATAATGACAAAATTCCAATTTACAACGATGATAACCCTAAAAAATACACCTTTTCAGGTAAGAGAATAAAACGAGGGTTGTATCAAGCCAAAAGCGGGCAACTCATTAATGCAGATGTAAACGGGGCATTAAATATCTTAAAGAAAAGTAATGTTGTATCCCTAAAGGGATTATACGATAGAGGCGAACTGGACACGCCTATACGTATCAAAGTAGCTTAAGTTACAGCGAACGTAAATAGACTTAAATAAGTCTTAGAACCCTACGATTTCAATCGTGGGAGGTTCAGATGTAGGGCATATGCGAAAAGTTTTAAAAATACTTTAAGGAGGAAGTGTTTATTTTGTTAAATGAGACATTACAAAACATAAGAGCAAGATTACAAATAAATAATATCCAGGCTGTAAATGAACGTAACACTGAACGAGTTTTTGTGGCTCCGATTTTACAAGCAATTGATTGGAATATTTTCAATCTAAATGATGTGGTAGCTGAATATGATCCTAATTTAAAACAAGGTTCTACTGTTACTTATGCTTTGTGCAGTGACGGAGAACCACTGTTACTAGTAGAGGTTCTACCACTCTTTTCTGACGTTACCAATAAAAGAGCATATGCCAAGGTTTTAAACACCCTGAAACTATCTAAAGCAAGTTATTTAGCAATAACTAATGGGGTTCACTGGCTAGTTTATAACAAAGATTTAAGAACAATTTTATATATTGATATAAAGCAAGACAAAGCAGATACGAAACTAGGTTTATTGCGTAAAAGTTCGTTGAAAGAAGGGATATTAGAAGAATATATTATAAGCAATCCCATTGACAAAGAAAAAATATTTGTACGTAAAGAATTGAAGGCCAGGGGATATAGGCTAAGCGATAAGACACACAAACGCCTAAATGAACTTAAACGAAAAATAACTGCCTATAGACAAATCAAAGATCAAGATATTTCTGTAAGTTTGATTATGGAATGTGTTTTAGAAGAATTTTTAAATAATGAAGAAAAATTCAATTACAAAGAAATACCTAATGAAACTATATTAAAAGCAAGAATACAAGAAGTATTTGAAAATAATGCGGGTGGTGAGGATCAATAGCTATGGTTATACGTTTAACTGAAAAAGAAGCTCAAAAACTATTTAATATACCACCAAAAAGAAGAAATAAATATAATGCCCAAAGAACTGTTTTAGATGGCAAAATTTTTGCTAGTAAACTGGAAGCAGAATACTACGCCAAACTGTTACTTCTAAAAAAAGCAGGTGAAATTACTAAAATTGAATGCCAGAAGCCATTTGTATTGCAAGATAAATTTACCCATAAAGGCAAAAAATATACCGCAATAAAATATTATGCTGATTTTGTTGTTACCTATAAAGATGGTCGAACCGAAGTAATAGATACTAAAGGACATAAAACAAATGTATATAATATAAAGAAAAAATTACTGTTAGCTAGGTATCCGAATATTAATTTCCTGGAAGTCTATCGTAAATAACAAGGGAAGTGTTTTTCTTTGAGTAAGGGTAAAATGAATAAATTTGTGGCCACCAGAATACTCGGAGTATCAGATGATGCTACCAAAGAAGAAATAAAAAAAGCATATCGCAAATTAGCTTTAAAACATCATCCAGATCAAAGTTCTGATACAGAAGCAGGAAACAATTTCATCCAAATAAAAGCTGCGTATGACTTTTTAATTGATATGCTTGAATATGAAAACACGTATTCAGCAAATGATTCCTATACTTCTAATAATACATATTCGGGTACCGATACCACTTATAACAAAACTTACGATTCTGCTAGTAACCATAACGAAGAACAAGAACAAAATACTAATAAGCAATACAGTTATTATAACAATAGCCAAAATACCTACAATGAACAGCAAGACCAAAACAACCAATATAAAAACCAATGGCAACACGAAACCAGTTACAATAAAACAACACATACATATGAACCTAAGTATGATTTAGGCCAGTTTTTTAGCACATTACCCCAATTAGATGTTAAAAAACTATTAAAAACCCTTTTTAAAAAAACACGTATATACATATATGCATTTCTTATATTTCTATTTTCATTGATAGCTTTAGCATTTTTCGATAATCCAACATTTAT
>CAYOQX010000058.1:0-2250 GCA_964406195.1 uncultured Alkaliphilus sp.
CTGCCGAACTGATAAAAGAGGTCAAAGAAGAAGTTGTTGAAAGAGGGGCAAAAAGCCCGGAAGAAATAAAAAAGATAATAATAGATATAGCGGCACGTTTGGATATTAATCTGAATACGGATCAGATTGACGGAATTTCTAAACTGATGGAGAAAATAAACAAATTAAACCTTGATACCGAAGGGATAAAAAAACAGCTGAAGGGGATTGGCAAGAAAATAGATGATACGCTCAGGGACAATGAACAGGTAAAATCCCTGCTGCAGAGAATTATAGAAGCTATAAAAAACTTCCTTAACTCTCTTCTCAACAGGCTTAAATGATAAAACCCGGCCCCTTTTTGCCCTTTTCTTGATATTCGGATTTCTTTGGATTCGGATTTCTTTGGATTCGGATTTTCCTGTACCGGATTTTCTTGGGTCCGGCTTTTAGGCATTCGGATTTTCCTGTACCGGGTTTTCTTGGGTCCGGCTTTTAGGCACTCGGATTTCCCGGCATTTGGATTTTCCGGTACCGGGTTTTGCGAATCTGAACCTGCCGGCATGCGAGTTTTCTTGTATCCGATTATAGAATAGGTTATAATATGAAACTAATAGGGGTAATTTGCTGTAGAAGCTGCAAATGCATTAACATTAACGGTTATAATAATATGAAATCAACAGGGTGAATTTGCCGTAGAATTTGTAAATTCATTAACATAAATAGTTATAATAATATAAAACTAATAGGGTGAGGCTGGAGGTAAGATTAATGACGGTAAGAGTGAGGTTTGCACCGAGTCCTACAGGGTTTGTGCATATAGGAGGATTAAGGACTGCGCTGTATAATTATCTGTTTGCGAGAAAGAATAAAGGCAAGTATATTTTAAGAATAGAAGACACGGACCAAAGCCGTTATGTAGAAGGGGCAATAGAGGAAATGCTCAGGTCAATGGACTGGGCGGGCCTGGAACATGATGAGGGTGTCATATTGGATAAAGGAGAAGTAAAACAAAAAGGAGATTTTGGTCCATATATACAGTCGCAGCGTTTGGATATTTATCAGGAACACATTAAAAAATTACTGGACAGCGGAGATGCATACTATTGTTTCTGCTCCAAGGAAAGACTGGACGAGTTAAGGGAAGGACAGAGGGCGGAGGGGCTGACTGCGGGATACGACGGTCACTGCAGAGGATTATCCGAAGAAGAAGTGCAGGAGAGACTGGATGCCGGAGAACAGCATGTAATCCGACTGAAATTTCCCAAGAGTACCGATATAGGATTTAATGATATAATTCGCGGTGAAGTAGTAATGAATACGGACGATTTGGACGACCAGGTACTGATTAAATCGGACGGCTTTCCCACATATCATTTTGCCGTAGTGGTGGATGACCATCTGATGGGAATCACCCACATAATACGCGGGGAGGAGTGGCTCTCATCCACACCTAAACATGTGTATATGTACGATGTGTTCGGATGGGAAATACCCGAGTATGTGCACCTTCCGAATATACTGAATCGGGACCGTAAAAAACTGAGCAAACGCCATGGGGACGTGGCTGTAGAAGATTTTTTGAACAAGGGTTATTTGCCTGAAGGCTTAATAAACTATATTGCGCTGGTAGGCTGGAGTCCCGATGATGAACAGGAAATACTCTCCATAGAGGAATTGGAAGAGAAATTCTCGTTGGAAAGAGTATCTAAAAGCGGCGGAGTATTTGATATAAATAAACTTAACTGGGTAAACGGACATTATATGAGAGAAAGTTCCGTCGACAGAATTACGGACCTTGCCATTCCGTATCTGATAGAAGCGGGCTATATTACGGAAAAGGATGCCGAGGAAAAATATGATTGGCTCAAGGATCTTGTAAGTGTACTGCAGGACAGGATGTCATACGTTGCGGAAATTAAGGAAAAGGCAACTATATTCTTCAAAGCTGAAATTGAACTGAAAGATGATGAATCCAAAGAACTCATTAAATCGGATCATCTGCCCCAACTATTGGATGCCTTTGAAACCAAGGTGAAAGAAGCCGAAACCATAGACGATGAATTCGGCAAAGGTGTATTTAAGGAAATCCAAAAAGAAACTGGAATAAAGGGTCCGAAACTGTTCAAACCGCTTCGTGTGGTACTTACAGGAGAGGTCCAAGGACCGGATTTACCACTGGTAATGAAAGTTTTGGGTAGAGAAAACATACTTAAACGTATACAATATATTAAACAATTAGATTGCTAAATCACACAGATTGTTAAATCA
>CAYOQX010000058.1:2350-9779 GCA_964406195.1 uncultured Alkaliphilus sp.
ACGTATACAATATATTAAACAATTAGATTGCTAAATCACACAGATTGTTAAATCATAAAAGCAAAGAACAGAAAAAGTAAATCTATACTGCTTGCAAGAGATAAACCGCCATCGGCTGGAAGCGGTTTTCAAGAAAAGGTAGGTTGAAATGCATCTGGGAGCTGTGGCTCGAAATTTTCAGTAGAGTTAACCGGGTTGTTCCGTTAAAGACCTAAAGTGGGATGATTTTAGGGCTGTCCTAAAAGTTGTCCAACTAGAGTGGAACCGTGGAGTAAATACCGCCTCTGGAATTTTGAGGCGGTTTTTTGTTGTATAAAGGATTTGTTGTATAAAAGATAGGATGAGGCATACCCCGCCGGCTGCAGACTGCCTGCGGACTGTTTGCAGACCGTCTGCGAACTGCCTGTTAACCGCTTGCGGACTGCCTGCAGACTGCCTGCAGGGATGGGAAGCCCGTCAAGTTATTGTTAAATGACAAAACATGTATCGACAGATGTCAGGAAGGGAGAGAAGATGGATGTTTAAATTTGTTGAAAACATAAAAGAAGATATCAATGCAGTATTTGAAAGGGATCCGGCCGCCAGGGGACTTTTGGAGGTTATATTGTGTTATCCGGGCCTTCATGCTATTTTTATCCATCGTATATCCCACAGCTTATATAAAAAAGGCTTTGTATTGTTTCCCAGGATTATTTCCAACATATCAAGATTCTTTACCGGCGTGGAAATACATCCCGGTGCAAAAATCGGCAGAAGGCTTTTCATCGACCACGGAATGGGTATTGTGATTGGGGAAACCACGGAAATAGGGGATGATGTAACAATCTATCAGGGGGCCACATTGGGAGGGACCGGAAAAGAGAAGGGCAAAAGGCATCCCACCATAGGAAACAATGTTGTTATATCCGCAGGTGCAAAGGTTCTCGGACCGTTTAAGGTCGGGGACAACTCAAAAATAGGGGCCGGCTCTATAGTATTAGAGCAGGTTCCGCCGAACTGCACTGTGGTAGGCGTACCCGGAAGGGTGGTTGTCAAGGACAACAAAAGGGTGAGGAAAGGTCAAAGGGTTATAGACCTGGACCATGTGGAACTTCCGGACCCTATAATGGAAAAAATGAATCAATTGGAAGAAGGGATTTCGGGACTTAAGAATAAACTTGCAGAATTGGAGGATTGGAAACAATGAAATTCTACAACACGCTGACCGGAAAAAAAGAAAAATTTGTACCGCTGGAATCCGGAAAAGTGAAAATGTATGCCTGTGGGCCTACTGTCTATGACTACTTTCATATAGGGAACGCACGTACATTTATAATTTTTGATGCACTGAGAAAATATCTGGAATACAGGGGCTACGATGTGACATTTGTACAGAATTTTACGGATATAGACGATAAAATAATAGAAAGGGCAAAAGAAAAGGGTGTTTCCTCAAAGGAAATAAGCGAAAAATTCATACAGGTCTACTTCGATGATGCCGAAACCCTGGGTATTGAAGAAGCAGATATATATCCGAGGGTGACCGAAAATATAGATGAGATAATAGAATTTGTCGGGGAACTGGTGGAAAAAGGATATGCATATGAATCCGAAGGGGACATTTATTTCGATGTTTCAAGATACGATGACTATGGTAAACTTTCAAAACAGAGCCTTGAAGAACTGCAGTCAGGGGCCAGGGTGGAGGTAAGCAAACGCAAAAGAAACCCTCTGGACTTTGTGCTGTGGAAGGCGGCCAAACCGGATGAACCGAGTTGGGAGAGTCCCTGGGGGGAAGGCAGGCCCGGATGGCATATAGAATGCTCCGCCATGGCCAGCAAATACCTGGGTGAAACAATAGATATACACGGCGGGGGTATCGATCTGATATTTCCCCATCATGAAAATGAAATCGCACAGAGTGAAGCCTGCTTCGGCAAACCTTTTGCGAACTACTGGCTGCATGTAGGTTATTTAAACATAGACAACAAAAAAATGTCCAAATCCCTTGATAACTTTTTTACACCCAGAGAAATTGCACAGGAATTTGATCTGGAAAACCTGAGATTTTTAATACTGTCAGCCCATTATAGAAATCCGGTTAATTTCAGCAGGGAACTGTTGGAATCGGCCAAAAGCGGACTGGACAGACTATATACAGGCAAAAACAACTTGGAATACCTGATAGAAAATGCGGAAAACAAGACCCCTACAGGGGATGAAAAAGAATGGTTTAAAAATTTGAAGACATATAAAGAACGTTTCAATAAGGTAATGGACGATGATTTCAACACTGCGGACGGTATCGCCGTTATATTTGATTTAATAAGGGAGATAAACACAAATGTAAATGAAGAAACCTCCAAACAGACACTGCAGGAAGCCTATGACCTGTTTATGGAACTGACAGCGGTGCTGGGATTATTGAGCAGGGAAGAAGAAATACTGGATGAAGATATTGAAAAACTTATAGAAAAAAGACAAAAAGCCAGAGAAGAAAAGAACTTTGAACTCTCCGACAAAATCAGGGACGACCTAAAGGAAAAAGGAATAATACTGGAAGATACACCACAGGGTGTAAAATGGAGAAGGACATAGAGAAGAACACAGCAGCCGCAGGATGTAAAATGGAGAAGGACATAGAGAAGAGTACAGCAGTCGCAGGGTGGAAATGAAAAGGGACACAGCGGGGGTGGGTATCCACCCCTTTATAGAGGATGGATGCAGCGGACCGGCAAGGAGAATAAGAACAGCAATGGCGGCAAGGTGGGTGGGTATTTACCTCCTTGTGGAGGATGGACATTATTAAAGTGTTGAACAGAAATAGGAGAGGATATATTGGATGAATTTATTGGAAGTATACAGCAGGTAAGCAAGACAAAAACAGAGGTTAAAATGATGCAACCGTTGGTACTGGCATATGTAGGGGATGCTATATTTGAATTATTTATTCGTAATTACCTGGTAAACAAAACAGAGGGACATGTGGACGAATATCATAAACAATCCATACACTATGTAAGTGCAGGTGCACAGGCTAAAATAGTACATGCTTTAGAACATGACCTGACAGATGAAGAATGGACAATTGTCAAAAGGGGAAGAAACCAAAAAACGGCAACAGCACCTAAACATGCGGACCTGATAGACTACAAATATGCAACCGGCTTCGAAGCCCTGCTTGGGTACCTGTTCTATATAGGTGACTACAAAAGACTGATAACAATAATGAACGCTGCCACAGAAATAATCAAATAAGCACAGGTAAGCACAGGGGACGGTTCTTTTTGCTTT
This sequence comes from uncultured Alkaliphilus sp., assembly GCA_964406195.1. Taxonomy (GTDB): domain Bacteria; phylum Bacillota; class Clostridia; order Peptostreptococcales; family Natronincolaceae; genus JAAZJW01. The sequence continues at coordinate 5,624 of CAYOQX010000058.1, forward strand.
TCGATAAACATAAGGAAAGCACAAGGGACGGTTCTTTTTGCTTTTCAATGTCCTCCGCCTACAGCTAAATTATAAACCAAGGAATTGTCTCCCCGGGCCAATATGGCAAAGGTCGGCAAAACGATTAACACAGGAAATTTTCGAAATTTGCAGGAAATTCGGTGTTTGTGTGGAATAAGTGAATATAACACAAAGGAGAATTATGGAAATCAGTATCGGGATCCAAACCCGAATAACAAAACAAGGGTCACAAAACCTTGGTTAAAAACGGAGGGAAATTAGATGAACGGTCCAGTATTAATTGCTACATCGCAGATGTTAAATCCTATGTTGAATGTTATAGGTTTTATATTATTTTTGATGTTAATTGTGATGGGAATCTTTTTACTATTGAAATACATAGAATACAGTCGTTCGGAATATGGAGAAGCAAGTGGAAATAACTTCATAAAATCAATCTTTGACAAGGGAAACCATGGTGAATTTTTAACATTTTCATATTTGGAAAAACTGCCGAGGTACAGAAAACTTCTGGTCAATTTGTATATCCCCAAAAAGGATGGAACCACAACCGAAGTAGACTTGGTTATGATAGACGAAACGGGTATATATGCTATTGAATCTAAAAACTACAGCGGGTGGATATCCGGAGGTGAAACAAACAGGAATTGGACACAGACATTGGAAAATGGGATCAAAAACAAGTTTTTCAATCCTATATGGCAAAACAAGGCCCACATAGGAGCATTGGCAAATGTGCTGCCTGAATTTGAAGAATCTGTTTTCAAATCCTATATTGTGTTCAGTGAAAGATGCACATTGAAAAAAATAGATGTACAATCACCCGATGTCATGGTGGTAAAAAGAGATGATTTGTTGCGTACCATAAGGAGAGATATATACGGTTCAAGCAAAGTTCTATCCAGAATAAAGGTGTTGGAAACGTATAATAGGTTATCGAAGTTTGCACTTGCTGATGAGGATGTCAAAAAGAAGCATATTGAAAATATCAAGGCCCGTCAAAATTAGGAAATCGGCGACGGTTCTTTCGACTTCGAATGTATTAAAACATCGGGAGCGATTCACATCAGGGGCGGTTCTTTAAGGTTCTGCAACATATTAGTAGGATGGAAGCTATCAGTACATAATATACAAAAAGGATTGGGATAAATTTAGGAATTAGGGCTGTAAAATCTATCGGTATCGGAGGAGGATTTAAAGATGACAGACAAGGAAAATCAATCATCAGAAAGAGTCAAAAGGTTGACGGATTATGTGAGAAAACTCGGGTCTGATTTGGAGGGGAAAAAATTAAAAGAGCTGTATGATGAACATGAAGAAGATGCATTGGATGTAACCCCTCAGGAGGCATTTGAAATTTTTCATGGTCTGGTAGAAGAAGGGACAGAGCCTGATGAGATTTTAACGTTTCTCGACAAGGCGATCAATGTTTTTTATAAGGGGCTGTTGAACCACAGATGGGCGAAACCTGAAAATGATGATTTCCTCATGGATTTAATAAAAGAAAATGAAGAATTGGTGAAAAGAACTGACAAAATTAAGGAATTATTGGGGGAAACCGATCTCCAAATCAAAAAACAAAATCTTATTCCGAAAATAAAGGAACTTCAGGATTTTGATGATCATTATATTAAAAAGGAAAATATTTTGTTTCCATATATGGAAAATGCAATGCCTAAATTTCATGGTCTGTCTATAATGTGGGCACTTCATGATGTTGTCAGGGCCAGGATAAAAAAGGCTGTTGAAATTATAGAGGACGATAACAGTACGGAGGAACAGTTAAATAAAGCCATAGCTGATGTGTTTTTCGGAATGTTGGGTTTAAAGAGAAAAGAGGAACTTATTTTGTTTCCTTCGGCAAGTGAGGTTTTGAGCGAAGATGATTGGCATCAAATGTATAAACAAAGTTTGGAATATGATTTTCCGTTTATAGAAAAACCCGATGTAAAAATAAACGGCCATGAGGAAATAGAAATATTCGGGGACGGCAGATTCAGAACGGAAACAGGGGAGCTGGATTTCAGGGATATATTGATGATATTCAATGCGCTGCCTGTGGATTTAACTTTTGTGGACGAGAACAACAAGGTGAAATTTTTTACAAGGCCAAAGGATAGGATCTTTCCGCGTTCACCGGCAATTATAGGTAGGGACGTAGACAATTGCCATCCTCCCGCCAGTGTTCATGTTGTTGAAGAAATAGTAGAGAGTTTCCGAAGGGGTAAAGAGGATAATGCTAAGTTTTGGATTAATGTAAAAGATAAGATGATATTAATACAGTACTTTGCTTTGAGAGATAACGAAGGGACATATAAAGGGACATTGGAGGTCAGTCAGGACATAACTGAAATAAGACAATTGGATGGCGAGAGAAGGCTTTTGCAATGGGGTGAAGGGAGATCGTAGAATGTATCGTAAATGTGGGGATCCTTATATAGTGATTTTTAATGGGATGTTGGGCGGTGCACCAGGAACCGTCCCCAGTGCATTTCAGACCGGCAGAACCGCCCCCGGTTCGCTAAAAACAAGGGAGGACTATTATGGGAAATATAATTCAAGCCATATCAAGGATTTTTAAAGGTGCAATAAAAGCATTTAAGAGGTACCCTGCAGTCATTGCAAATGCGGCGGCATTTTCTATTGTTACAATAATCAGAATTCATATGGACTGGCCGCAGCAGGAAGCGTATAACTTTATTTTCAACTGCCTGCATCTGTCATTTGCATTTGGGGCTACTTTCAGCCTCACGGCGATTACCGCGGCACAGAGCAGGTTTAACAGCAAAAAATCATTTATAATTGCAAATGTTCTTGGAATTATAACAACTATTTTAACAATCATTATTCTCTATTTTTTCAGCGGGGTATATCCCGAATATTCAGCGATGCGTTATCAAAAGGTTTCTGTATTAGCTACCGCAAGGGTAAGTGTAGCGATATTTGTGAGCCTTCTTTTATTTAACATTTTGGCGGGATATCCGAAAGAACAATCAGATTTTTCAAGAGCATTTTTTATGCTCCATAAGTCATTTTTTATAGCCCTCCTTTACGGGCTCGTAATAATGGCGGGGGCATCAGGAGTAGCGGGAGCCGTTCAGGCATTGCTCTACAAAGATTTAAGCAGCAAGATTTACGGTTACATAGGAACAATAAGCGGTTTCCTGGCATTTACCATCTTTATAGGATATTTTCCCGATTTTAGAAAAGGTGTAGTCGATGAACAGAGGGAGATATCGCAGGAGCAACCTCGATTTATAGAGGTGTTGTTTGAATATATAATGGCTCCGATCATGCTGGCCCTAACCCTTGTGTTGATATTATGGGTAGGAAAAACAATTTTGGAAGGGATGCGGGTTTCCTTCGTCCAGCTTTCATCGATTGCTTCTTCATACGCAATCGGAGGAATATGGCTGCATATTATGCTCACCCACTATAAAACGGGCCTGGCAATGTTTTATAAAAAAATACATTCAATCGCAGCTATACTTATTTTGGCTGTCGAGGCTTGGGCACTCGCCATACAGCTGCAAAAATACGGTCTCAAAACGACAGAATACTTTTTTATACTGATATGGATAGTTGCCCTGTCCGCAGCAATTCTTTTGATGGTAAAGAAAGGGAATGCACACAACATCATAGCTATTATTGTAAGCGTTCTGGCTTTAATCTCGGTTGTTCCGTATATCGGATACAATTCCCTTCCTGTTACGGCACAGGTAAATCGGTTGGAGAATATCCTTGAAAAAGAAGGGATGCTCGAGGACTATAAGATTGTTCCCGTAACAAAAGAGCCTGAACAGGAAGTGCGGGAATCAATCACAGATTCAGTACTATATCTGGTAAATTTGGAGGAAGTGGAATTGCCCGCCTGGCTCGACAGGGATTTTAGAAAAAATGATATATTTGAGAAAAACCTGGGCTTCGGGCAGACCTTTCCAAGGCATAACGGTACAGTAGTAGATGAACATATAGGAACATATTTACGCTTAACCCAAGAGGCTGTTGACATCAAGGAATACAGCTGGGCAATTAACATGCAAGATGGTTACAGTGAGGAAGACCATGTAACTGTCAATGGAGATAAAGGAACCTATAAGGTCTACTGGAAGGCAAACCAACCATATGGTGTGCC
>CAYOQX010000059.1:0-9679 GCA_964406195.1 uncultured Alkaliphilus sp.
AAGGAATAGAAAGTATAGGGGCAAGAGCATTTAAAGCAAACAGCCTGACAGAAGTAACAATTCCAAAGAGTGTAACAAAATTAAATAAAACAGCATTTGACGACAACCCGGGTATTAATTTAACCTATGCTGCATTAACCGAGGCACTTGAAAATGCGGAAGATGCAGACATAGAAGGCATGACGGAAGAGAGCATTTCAGTGCTACAGGCAGCCATGGAAGCAGGCGAAACTGTAAATGCCAGACCAAGGGCTACCTTAGAAGATGTGAGCGAAGTAATAGAGGAAATACAGGAAGCCATAAATGGATTGGAAGAAATAATAGAGGAAGAATGGACCAGACCGATTATAATAAAAAATATCAGTCAAACTGAAATTGACGACAAAATCGAGATAACTGTGTCAGTATCTGCTAAAGAGGACATAAATGGTGTTTTAATACTAAAACCAGTAAATGAAAATAGAAGAGCATACAAGGTAGTATACGAGCTGAAGGAATTCACAGATGGAGAAAATGAAATAAAAATCGAATTAAAATCTTCAGACTATATAAAGGGAATAAAAGAAATAAAAGCATATGTCTGGGATAGTTTAGAAAACATGAAACCATTAGCAGAAAGTGTAGAGGAAACATTGGATATAAAAGGACAGGTGTGGGCATCAGAGGATTTTGAATATGATGGCACAACACTGGTAGGTTTTTCAGAAAGCGGTAAGACAAGATTTGGGAATGATAAGGTTTTAATCATTCCGGAAACTAATAATGAGGGGGTGCCAATTACAGCTATTGGGGCTGAAGCTTTTTGGAAAGATGCACATGCTGAAGATAAAGATAAAATAAAGTCACTAATATTACCAAATACACTGGTAAAAATAGATACCAAGGCTTTTGCAGGGAACCTTATAAAAAGTTTAAAAATTCCCGGCAATGTTAAATCAATAGGTGAAGGTGCCTTCTTATTAAATCAAATGGATGATTTAGTCATAAACGAAGGGGTAGAGTCTATTGATAAGTTTGCATTCCGCGATAATGAACTGACAGAGCTGGTTATTCCGTCCAGTATGAAAGAATTAGGCGGTAGGGCATTTTATAGAAACAAAATCTCCAAATTGACAATACTGCCCGGAATTGAAAAACTGGGAGAACAATGTTTCGAAAACAATATAATACAAGAATTAAATATGCCCGACACTGTAAAATATATTGATTTGGGAGCATTTGTATATAACAGTATTGAAAATGTCAAACTTCCTGAAAATCTGGAAATTCTAGGACCTAAATCCTTCGGTGTAAATAATATGGAAAGTATTATATTTCCGGAAACAGTAAGGTGGTTTTGCCCAAACGCATTCAGAAAAAATAAAGGTTTTGAAAGTGGAGAGTTTAAGATATTTATAGACAAAATAATAGAAATAGGTGAAGACATAAAGGAAAGTGCCCTAAAAGATGAATTAAGCAAAGAAATCAAAGTACGGGCTGCAATATTTGAAGGATCGATAGATGAAACAAAACATAAAATTGATATTAAATTTTGGGAAAGAATAGGGGAAGAAGACGGGTATTTAATTTATAAAGGCAAATTTGAAGAGATAACCGAAGAATTAATAAAAATGATAGAAGATGCAGAAGGATGCGGTTCAGGCAGTGAAAACATCATAGAGAATATGCAGAGAACAAGTCTAATAGTAAAAGTAAAATTAACAGGAGAGTTATTAGAACCTGAAGAACCGAAGGAACCCGAGGAACCGGGAGAACCGGAAGAACCGATTGAAGGGATTTGGGATTCTGAATACTTCACATTTGAGGGGACAACCTTAACAGGATTTTCAGAGTTGGGACAAGAAAGATTTGAAACGGATAAGGATGTAGTAATACCGGATAAAACCATAGAAGGAGAAACAGTAGACAGCATAGGTGATAGGGCATTTAACATAGATGTCTCATTTGGCAAAGACGGAATAAGATTCCTTATACTGCCGGAGACAATAAAATCTATAGGAACAATGGCTTTTAGAAATAACAACATAGTGCATTTAAAATTACCGGACAGTGTAGAGGAATTGGGCGACGGAGCATTTGCGGCAAACAGGGATTTAGAAACGCTGATACTATCAAGCAGTTTAAAGTCAATACCGGGTGGGGCATTTTCATTTAATAAGATAAAAAAGCTGGTAATCCCGGAGGGAGTGACTGAAATAGGCGGTTCTGCCTTTACTGATAATGTTTTATTATCTGACTTAACTATTTCGAATACGGTAGAAAAAATAGGCACCAGAGCATTTATGAATATAGTTGTGGCTGACCTAACTATACCCGGAAGCGTAAAGGAAATAGAATCTTCCGCTTTTTCAGGGGGAGCATTGAGCAATCTGGTTCTGGAAGAGGGAATAGAAGTCATAAAAAGTGATGCATTTAAGAGGAATAAACTGGCTGAAGTAACAATTCCCAAAAGCGTAATAGAATTGCACAAATCAGCATTTGATCTGAATCCGAATATAAATATAAAATATGCTTTATTGATTGAAGCATTAAAACACTATTTTGCCAATGCCTGTTAGCAAGAAGAAATTGATCTTTTAAAGTTATTAAATTAAGCCACCATGTTTTTTAAACATGGTGGCTTTCGTATCAATTCTAACCATACATTCCTTCTATATATTCTTTGGTTCTTGTATCCTTCGGATTATTAAACACTTGCTCTGTTTCACCAAATTCGACAATTTTTCCATCTAATATAAATACGGTATAATCCGAAATCCTTCTTGCCTGAAAAAGGTTATGGGTTACAATTACGATAGTATAATTATCTAACAGGTCCAGTAACATGTTCTCTATGTTGGCGGTATTTTTTACATCTAACGCCGAACAAGGCTCATCCAATAACAACATGTCAGGCCCGGTTGTAAGGGCTCTTGCTATACATAATCTTTGTTGCTGGCCACCCGAAAGTTTTAAAGCGGACATTTTAAGGTCATCTTTTACTTCTTCATAAAGTCCTGAAACCTTCAGTTTGCCTTCAACTATATTATTTAATGACTTTTTATCTTTAATTCCGTAATATAGAGGAGCATAGGTGAGGTTTTTATATATTGATAATGGAAATGGACTTGGTTTTTGAAAGACTATTCCTATCTTTTTTCTTAATTCATTTTTAGGATAATCTAAAATATTCTTTTTATTAAAAATTACTTTACCCTCTATGCTCCCATTATTCTCCTCTATCATTCTATTTAGAACAGCCAGTAAAGTAGACTTTCCGCAGCCTGAAGGGCCGATAATAGCTGTTATTTTATTCTTTTTTATGTTCATGTTAATGTTATTCAATATTTTTTTATTACCATAAAATGCATTTAAGTTTATCAATTCAATAATATCCATTTAATTGACCTCTCTTTTCTTAAAAGTTAGAATTATTGAAATTATATTTATTATAAGAAGCAGTAGTATAAGAACTAGAGCCGTTGCATAAGCTTTTTCGAGAGAGATACCTTCCCCTGTAAGTATATACAGATGGAGGGGTAGGGCCATAACCGGCGAGAGCATGGACTTAGGTATTGGAGCAAATATCACCGCCCCGGTGAGAATTATAGGTGCCGCAGCCCCCATTGCAAATCCCCCCGCCAAGGTTATTGCAGAAATCATTTCGTATTTGCATGTATGAAATATCAGCTTTAAAAATGTGTAGGAATTGGAAACTCCTAAAGCATAGGATGATTCAATTATAGTATTACTGATTTCTCTAAAGGCCTTTTCAATCCTGACTTGTATAAACGGAAAAATCATAATTCCCAAAGTTATTCCTGCAGATAAAAGGGACCTTCCCAATTCCAAATTAGCAACCAAAAGCGTATATCCAAAAAGCCCCAAAACTATTGAAGGTATACCTGCCATACATTGAATTATAATATGGATTATATTTTCAATCCTTTTGGATTTACAGTAATATACTACATATATTGATGTTGCAATTGCCAATACAGAGGCAAAAACACATGCGGTGATTGTTAAAAACAGACTCCCTACAATAGCAGGTAAAATTCCTCCTTCTGCACCGAGAGGTATCCCTTCAGGGCTACCGAACAGGAATTCAATATTTATAGATTTAAAGCCGTTTTTAATTATATATCCGAATATGAATAAGACCAAAAAAAGAACTATTATTCCGCTTAATATAATCCATATTTTAAACAATAGATTTCTGATGTTCTCCAGCATGATATCATCCTTTTCAACTATACACGGATTTCTTTCTTAATGTAATATAAAATTATATTTATAATTAAAAGCATAATCATAAGCACCAATCCTGATGCAAAAAGGGCGTGGTAGTGCAAACTTCCCACTTCCGCCATACCCATCTCAAGGGCAATTAAAGAGGGTATTGTCTGTGCCCTCCCCAAAAGCTTTGGGTGAATCGGTGTGTTTCCTATTACCATCATAACAGCCATAGTTTCTCCCATGGCCCTCCCCAATGCCAGAACAATGGCGGCTATTATACCGTTTTTACTTTCCGGAAGTACAATTTTTCTTGCCATGTATATATCCGATATTCCTAAAGCCTTTGAGGAAAATAGATTTTCCTCATATATATTATCCATAGTTTCTAGGCATGTGGATATTATATAAGGTAAAACCATAACCGACAAAAGTATGCCTCCGGCCAGCACGGATTCACCTGTGGAAAAATTCAAAGTGGTTTCAAAAAACTTGACTATTACCAGAAGGCCGATAAAACCATATACTACGGATGGTATGCCTGCTAAAACATCAATAATACCTCTTGTAACGGTTTTCCACCTGCCGTTCACATATACACATAACAAAAGTGCGGCCCCTATACCTATCGGCAGTGCTATAATAATTGCGGTAGAGGACACATATAATGTTCCTAATATTATATTCAAAATGGATAAATTGTCAGGAGACTTGAGGGGATTCCATTTCCTGCCTGTTACAAATTTTAGTATAGATACTTCATTAAAAAACACTATACTTTCTTTAAGTATAAATACAATTATAAATACTAAAATCAGCAGTGAGAAAAAGGCTAATAGTTTAATAACTGCATCAAATATTTTATCTATCAATTTATACATCTTATCACTCCAAAAAAATCAGGGAATAATATCCCCTGATTTTAGTTTACAGGCACATAGCCCATTTGTTCAATTATTTCGGATCCTTTTTCTGATATAAGCACATCAACAAATGCTTGCTGTTCAGGACTCAGGTCTCCTTTTTTAACGACTATAAGGGGTCTTGATATTTTATATAAACCGCTTGCTATATTTTCTTTAGTTGCTTCAATTCCATCAACCTTTAATGGAATAAGTTTTCCTTCATTTTGATTAACCATACCAAAAGAAGCATAACCTATAGCATCTTTGTTTTCAATTACTTTTGTAACCAATGCTCCCATGGAAGGTGCTTGGATGGCATCTTCTCTGATATCTGTGTCACCCATTACACTTTTTTGGAATACTTCATGAGCACCGCCGCCCAGGTCTCTTATGACTACTACTATTTCCTTATGCGGTAAACTGCTGTCTATTTCATCCCAATATTTGTATTCTCCGGCAAATATCTTTTTTACTTCTTCTGTTGACAAATCATCTTTTATTTCTAATAAGGGATTTTCCGGATTAACAGAAATTGTAAGAGCATCTATACCTAATTTAAATGCCTTCGGGTCCCCGATCTTTTGATTTTCTTCTTCCTTAATTTCTCTTGCCAACATACCAAAATCACTGGTTTCTTCTAAAACCGCTTTAACACCTGCACCTGAACCTCCTGCTGAAACATAAACTGAAATATTTTCTGCAGGAAAATCCGGATCCACTTTGTCCCATGTAGTATAATCTTCAATAAAATCAGTCGCAATGGCGGATATTACAGGAGCCAATGTAGACGAACCGTTAAATGTAATCTGAGCCTTAAATGCATTGCTTTCTTCTTCTGCCGTTCCATTGGTTTCGCTTTGAGTTCCCGCTGCACCGGCAGGATCTTCCTTGGTACATCCAGTCAGTATAACAGAGAATATTAACATTATTAATAAAAAAGTACTTAGGTGTTTCTTCATTGCAATTCCCCCTTGAATTTTATATTTACACACATAATAGATTGTAATACCTTTTAAAAGAACGTGCCAATAACTAATATCTATACAAGTATCGACACTGATAGATAAACTTTATAAGCAAGATAGTGAAATATCTTTCATTTATTTTAATAACTTTGCTGTCTTGTCCGCCAATGTCTATAATCGTTCTGATATCAGGATTTATATAATATGCTCCCCTGCCGTGGCATGTAATTTCCGTAATCTTTTTATCTGCAAAGGGGAGTGATACCCTTCCATAACCGGTTCCCACTATTATACTGATATCGTCCTCAGCAATATTAAGTTTTGCCATTATGTTGTTTAAAAGTTATTTGCCGGATTCCTTTGGGCTCCAGCACGTAGGCATAAGCGATGTTGCAACAATTTTCTCACCGTCATAGGCAGCGGCCTTTGCTGCTATCGATCCTACATCTATTCCAACGCTAATCACTAAATCACTTTCTTAAGTATGTTATTTATATTTAAGCTGTAATTGCATTTACCATAGTTTCCAAAAAGGCCTCTACTCTTACTTTAATTTGGCCTATATCGGAATCGGAGTAATCTGTTTCAATTTGTAAAAATGGGAGCCCCAGTTCGTCTTTGACAAAATTACGAACCGTGTAAGACTCTATATTATATGTGTGGCATGCTATCCAGGTAAGGTCCACTATACCGTCTACCTTGTATTCATTTGTCAATCTTTTGATTAAATCCAATCTTCCGTCATTGTATGTCATGCAGGAACATGGTGTAGACAAGTATTTTTCCGCAATGGCGGTAATCGGATCCTCGGTTTCATCTATTAATGTATCCAAGCCTTTATAGCCTGTACAGTTTTCTAAAGCTACAACGCTTGCTCCGGATTCTTCCAAAATATTTAACACTTTTTCCGAGCCGCTTCCTATGGGACACCCTGTTAATAAAATACGCGGGGCATCTTCATCAAAAGCATAAACACCTTTTTCCATTCGTTCCTCAATCTCGGCAATTAACCTTTCTATAAGTTCTATTCCCGCCTCTTTATCTACATTAAAACCTTTCAGCCACTGTGCAAGCATCATATCCATGCCTGTCAATGGTGCAGGTTTATGGGTATTCAGCTCATGCAGTCTTTTCATTGCAATTCTTTCCCTGTTCATCAGTTTAATTGCATCTCTTAACTTATCGTCCGTAATCTCCAACTCAAACTTTTCTTCCAGGAAATTCTTAAATTTGACCATTTCCTTTTTCCATATGTCCAAAGCATCTTCATCATCGGCCGTTTGCGGTAGGTTCATAACATGCATAGGCTTTATTTTCCCCATCAATTCGTACATTTTCTTTTTACCGTCGCATGTGGTTTCCGCTAACAGCACGTCCGAAAAGTAGAAATAAGGACATGTATCTGTAATGGCAAATCCGTAACTGGATTTTATAAGTGCACATAAGTTTCTCGGCAATTCCCTTTCCGCATCTCCTACAGGTTCCTGTGTTGTTCCGCATAATGTGACAGAAATTGCATCAGCCGCCAGAGATATTTCTTGCGGTGAAAATATACAGTACATTCCTACTACCTTTTTGCCCGCTTCATGAGCTTCTTTAATATTAACAGAATTTATGCCCCTTAATTCCTCTACTTCTTCCATAACCTTCGGTCTCATCTTAATCCCCCTCTTTTAATTTTAATCATAGGTGATTTTAATTAAATATTATCATTATAAACAAGCGGCTACCAATTGGAAATACTTATTTGTATGCTATGTGTTATTATTTTTATCTATAGTCCCGATTAAATAAATTTAAAGGTTGAAGTATAAAGGGGTTCCCTTGAAACCTACATTTTTATTTTGAATCTATGCCGAATGTATTATCAAGTTACTCTGTATTTTTAATATCCATTTTAAATTAAGATTGCCTATACAAATATACAGTCTTATTCCAAAAAGCTATTTCCTTGTTTTGACAGGTCCTGCTATACTATAACATATTAAGTGTATTTATGACTTTTAACTTTCAAACTAAACTATTAATAGGTAGGTGATGATTAAATAATGAGGAACATATTAGCAACTAAATGGGGTATTATTATTGTCGGTGTAGTAATCGGTGTCTTAGCTTCATTATTACAGTTTTGGGGAAATCCCGTTAACATGGGCATTTGTGTGGCCTGTTTTATTCGAGATATCACGGGTGCACTCGGTCTGCACAGAGCACCTGTGGTTCAGTACTTACGCCCGGAAATTATCGGCTTTGTTCTGGGTTCTTTCGGTGCAGCATACATATTCAAGGAATTCAGGCCTCGTCTCGGGTCTGCACCAATTGTCAGATTTTTTCTCGGCATATTTGCTATGATTGGAGCTCTCATATTTCTGGGCTGTCCTTGGAGAGCAGTACTTCGTCTTGCTGGTGGTGACTGGAATGCTATTTTTGGTTTGCTCGGTCTTGTTGCGGGCATCTGGATTGGCACGAGATTCCTTAAAGGTGGATATAACTTAGGTGCCGCCCACAAAACATATACGGCGGCGGGGTGGATACTTCCGATAACTATGGTTGGACTTTTAGTTTTAATGTTCTTTAACCCGAAAATCTCGGAAGAGGCACAAAGCGGTGTTCTATTCTACAGTCTTGAAGGTCCCGGGTCCATGCATGCACCTCTGATTATATCTTTGGTTGTAGGTCTCGGAATAGGTTTTCTTGCACAGAGAAGCCGTTTTTGTACCATGGGTGCCATTCGTGATTTAATTCTATTCAGACAGGCCCACTTGCTTACGGGATTTATCAGTTTGACCGTTGCTGCTTTCGTCACAAACTTGATTATCAATCAATTCAACCCGGGTTTTCTGGAACAACCTGTGGCTCATACTATGCATTTATGGAATTTTGCCGGTATGGCATTGGCGGGTCTCGCTTTTTCCCTTGCCGGCGGTTGTCCGGGACGCCAGCTTTTCCTATCAGGTGAGGGTGACGGAGATGCGGCAATATTTGTGGTAGGTATGATTGTGGGTGCGGGAATTGCCCATAACTTCGGATTGGCTAGCTCTGCCGACGGGGCCACCTCGGCGGGAATGATTGCGGTTGTTATTGGTCTGATAGCCTGCTCGTTAATTGGGGCTACCATGAGGGAAAAGATACACGAAGGTATAAGAAAAGGGGTAAAAGGATACAGTTAGGGGGAATAAAAGTATGAGTAATATTATTAACGCTAGGGGCCTTTCCTGCCCTCAGCCGGTTATAGTAACCATAGATGAAATGAAAAAGGTAAACGAAGGCGAAATAATAATTATGGTAGATACTGATACATCAAAGGAGAATGTAAGTCGCGCAGCAAAAAATCAGGGCTGGGAAGTGACTGATATTCAACCAGAAGACGATGGATATAGGATTACCATAAGAAAGGAAAATTGAAGTGCTTAGATACTTAGAAAAAGGAAAAAAGACCTGAACATGATTTAATTCAGGACAGAGTTATATTGGTTTTTGAAAATACCTCCGAAGTCATCAGGGCGGAAAACATATTAAAAGCGGAGGGACGAAAAGCACAGGGGACGGTTCTTTTTGCTTCTAACAAACCTATTTTTTAATTAAAAGAAGCAAAAA
>CAYOQX010000060.1:0-1806 GCA_964406195.1 uncultured Alkaliphilus sp.
AAATAAACATTTAGACAATGAACAATAGAAAGGAAGGGTTATATGGATATTGAAACCGGCAGAATAATAGAACTTTTAACGAAGGAATATCCTGATGTAAGATGTGAGCTTAATCACAGCACCCCCTTCCAACTATTAGTGGCTACAATATTGTCGGCCCAGACTACGGACAGAAAGGTTAATGAGGTAACCAAAGATTTGTTTAAGGAATACCCTACACTGGACGACTTTTTATTATTGACCAGGGAAGAATTAGAGGCAAGGATAAAACAAATCGGTTTGTATAGAAACAAATCTAAATATATTTTTCAGATGTGCAGACAATTAAAAAAGAAATTTAATGGTGAGGTCCCGAATACCCTGGAGGATTTAATGTCCTTGGCGGGTGTGGGAAGAAAAACAGCTAATGTGGTTATGAGCAATGCCTTTGGTATACCTGCTATAGCAGTGGATACCCATGTTTTCAGGGTATCTAACAGAATAGGAATTGCCAATGCTAAAAATGTGTTGAACACGGAATTGCAATTGCAAAATGCTGTAGATAAGAATCTGTGGATTTTAACACATCGTCTTTTGGTGTTTCATGGCAGAAGGTGTTGTTACGCCAGAAATCCTGATTGTATTGGCTGTGTAATTAATAAATACTGTAATTTTTATATGTTAAAGGCCGGCAGTATGTGATAAATTGGATATTGTGGGGATTAATGTATGCCAACATATTAAAATCTGTTGCAAAACCATTTTACTCTTAGAGATAAATCTCCAATATAATTGGTATTGATGAATATTCCGTCAAGGAAAAAATAGTATATATAAATGACATATATATGATGAACAGGGTATTTTGGAATTAAAATTTAATCCGTTCAAAGGTAGGTTATATTATGAGCACATCCTTATCAGTTAATAAAAAGCTCAAAAAAAACATTGGCATAATCGCCGCTGTTTTTATATTTATATTAATTCTATATATATGCTTGGGTGCATGGTTGCTCAATAATCCCAAGATATTTCCTAATATTTTTATAGACAATATCAATACAAATATTGGTGGGCTTACATCGGATGAGGCGAAATCAAAAGTAGACGGAAAATTTAAAAAACAGCTGGACAAATTTATCATAAAACTGACCCACGATGATAACACTTGGGAGTTAAGTTGTGAAGATATAGATCTATATTATCCGCTGGATGACAGTATAAAAGATGCCTATCAGGTAGGAAGGGATAGGGGTTATATCCATGGATTTAGAACCTTTTATAGATTAAGAAAAAAACCTCTAACAATAAGTCCGGAATCGAATTACAGTCTGCCTAAAATAGAAAACAAGATCAATGAAATTTCTCAAACAATTGAGAAACCGCCTGTAGACGCCAAGATCAAAAGGGTAAACGGCAATTTTGTAATTACGAAAGGTATTCCGGGCATCGAAGTGGATAAAGAAATTCTAAAGCACGGCATTATAGGTGCTATAGATAACCTTGATAGTGTATCAATAGGTATAGATGTCAAAAAAATTGAACCCGGGATTAAAGAGGCTGACCTGAAAGATATAAGGGATTTGATTGGTCAGTCCGTTACGAAATTCAGTACCCAAAACAAAGGCAGGGCTGAAAATATCAGAATTGCAGCCGGTAGCATCAATAATACTGTTTTGATGCCGGGAGAGGAGTTCTCATTTAACAACAGTACCGGACCGAGAACTGCGGAGGCAGGTTATAAAGAAGCAACCGTTATAGTTGACGGGGAATTTACTCCCGGAATCGGGGGTGGGGTCTGTCAAGTATCTACGACCTTGTATCAGT
>CAYOQX010000060.1:1816-9641 GCA_964406195.1 uncultured Alkaliphilus sp.
CCGCTCTTATATCCGATATGGAAATAACATCGAGAAGGAATCACGGATTACCTGTTGGTTATGTTCCAATGGGCCAGGATGCGACAGTAGCTTACGGTTACATAGATCTCAAATTTAAAAACAATAAGAAATATCCCGTTTATATAGAGAGTTTTACCGAAAACGGAAGACTACATGTAAGGCTATACAGCAAGAAAACCGATAATTTAAGTATAAACCTAAAATCAGAGATACTGGAAGTTATAGAACCAAAGATGCAGGTAAAGAAGGATGGAAGCATGTATCTGTCGGAAAGTAAGGTTATTAAAAATGGAAAGAGCGGATATAGGGCGATAACGTATAAAGTATATTCACAGGGAGGGGCAAAAATAAAGCAAGAGTTGGTATCCAGGGATTATTATCCCCCCAGAAGCGGTATTATCATGGAGGGTACAAAAGAAGAAAAACCTAAACAGATTACGGAGCAGAAACAACCTGAACAGGAAACGGAACAAAAACAGCCTGAACAGGATGCAGAGCGGGAACGGCCTACACAGGATGCAGAGCGGGAACAACCTGAACAGGATGTAAAACAGGGACAACCTGAACGGAATACAAAGCAAGAAAAATCAGAACATGAAGATTAATATTGTTATTTTGAACATTTAGGATATAGAATCATATAATGATACTCATTGGATAAATATAATTAAAATAAAAAATAGAAGGGTGGAATATAATAATGTCCGATGGGTTGGCACCGATTATTTTTATCCCCGGATTAATGGGGTCTATAGGTGGGGAGATGTTAGGATACAAGGGTGGTTGGGGATTTGGTGTAGCTGCTTGGATTTATAAACCCTTTATAAAAGAATTGGAAAACCTGGGTTATAAATTAAATAAAAATTTGTTTGTGTGCTACTATGACTGGAGAAAAAATTGCGAGGATATAGTAGGACAATTTTTTTTGCCTTTATTAGAACAGGTAAAAGATAAACACTCCCAACGGAGGGTTGATTTATTATGCCACAGCATGGGTGGACTTGTAGGACGCACCTATATCCAGGATAGGACTTATGGTTATGATATCGGAAATTTGGTAATCTTCGGTACCCCTAACAAAGGGAGCGTAGAGGCCTATTATTTGTGGAGCACGGGTAAGGTAATGGCCAGGGCGGGTCAAGACAATCCATTATCCAAGATCATAAAGAGCGGGTATATCTGGTTAATTACAAAAATATTAAACATACCCCTGGGTAAGGATAATATTGATAAATTGCATGAGAATTTTCAAGGACTTCGGGATTTATTACCTACATATGATTATGGATATGTACTGTGTTATGAAGATAAAAACAATAATTATGTTTATATTTCAACTGGGAACATAAAGTATAAAAACAATTTTGTAGATTACTTAAATAGAAATATAGACGTACTTCACAGCAGAATTAAAAACTTATATTGCTTTGTAGGAACAAACAGAGAGACGAATAAAACATTAATAGTTGATAAAAATACATTGTTTAATAACAAGGACGAAAACATTTTATCTTCGTTGGGAACAAAAAAAGGGGATGGAACGGTTACAGTTAGAAGTGCAACTGTTGATTTTGGAAATACATTTATAATGAAACAAGGCCATACGGGAATTTTAATAAATTCTATAAAATATATAGCGGAAATTTATGATTTGGATAAAATACCGGTTAAAAAGGATATCATAGAGTTGGAAGAACGTCCATTGGGCATTATTTTCAAAAAACATGTTAGTATTGAATTGAAAAGAGATGATGAAATAATAGCAAAATTTATATATTCGGAACTTATTACAAAATACGAATTTATAATAGAGGAATTTGGTAAAGATTATATGTGGATTGTTTTTAGAGACCTGCCTGCCGGCAAATATACATTAGAATTGTCTACAGACGCAAAAAGAGATCATGACATTTTTATAGTAGGCACGAAAGTTGAAGAGGAATTAACGGATAAAAATGTAAAAAAACTAGAAGGGGATGGAATCCAATTTTACTTTGAAATATAGCAGGAGAAATTAATGGATTAAAGATTTCCTGTCAATTTGACAAAAATTTATCAAGAATTTCTCACTTCGCATAGGCAATTGGAATATGTTATCTATAATATAAATAATCCAACCTGTTGTGCCGGTAAATAGTCTGAATATTTAATAAGCGCAACAGGTTAATTTATATGGATTACTATCTATTCGTTTTTCAGTACTATCTGATGATATGTTTTCTTGCCCCTTCTAATCATCAGCATATTGTCCTCGAAAAAATCAGGTGTAATAGAGGTATGAATGTCGGTGATTTTATCATCATTTACTGTAATCCCACCTTGTTGTATAAGTCTCCTACCCTCTCCGCGGGATGAAATCAGTTCTGCTTTGGACAAAAGTGTAATAATATCCATACCGTCTGTAAATTTACCTTTAGCGATTTCGGTTGACGGCACGGAACCTTCTAGTGCACCCTCGCCAAACAAGGCTTTTGCGGCTTTTGCGGCTTTTTTGGCTTCTTCTTCACCATGGACCAATTTAGTAACTTCGAAGGCGAGAATTTCTTTGGCTTTGTTTATCTCAGCACCTTCCAGAGAACTGAGTCTTTCTATTTCATCCATAGGTAAAAATGTAAGCAGGGAGAGACAGTTTTTAACGTCCGCATCTGCAACATTTCTCCAATATTGATAAAATTCGAAAGGCGGTGTTTTATCAGCGTCTAACCAGACTGCGCCTGATTGCGTTTTACCCATTTTATTTCCTTCGCTTGTGGTCAAAAGGGTAAAAGTCATACCATAAGCAGCTTCATTCTCGATTCTCCTAATTAAATCGGCACCTGCAATAATGTTTGACCACTGGTCATTCCCACCCAGTTGCAAACGACAGCCGTATCTTCTGAATAATTCCAGAAAATCATAGGCCTGCATAACCATATAGTTGAATTCAAAAAAGGACAACCCTTTTTCCATTCTATTTTTAAAGCATTCAGCTGCCAACATTCTATTAACCGAAAAATGTCTGCCTATTTCTCTTATAAAAGATACATAATTTAGATCCAACAGCCAGTCGGAATTGCTTTCCATAATGGCATTACCCTCTGAAAAATCAATAAATCTCTCAGCTTGTTCGACAAAACAATTTTTATTATGTGTAATTGTTTCAAAGGTCATCATCTGTCTCATATCTGTTCTTCCTGACGGATCACCAATCATTGCTGTGCCGTCGCCCAATAAAAATATAGGTCTGTGTCCTGCTCTTTGAAGATGGGCCATAGCCATGAGTTGCACAAAATGGCCTACGTGCAAACTATCCGCAGTCGGGTCAAAACCTATGTAAAAGGTAACCTTTTCATTTTCTAGCATTTCTCTAATCTCATCTTTATGGGTAGCTTGTTCAATAAAACCGCGCTTTTTTAAGACATCAAAAGCATTCCCCATTATCTATACATCCTCCTCGTTTGGTTTGTAATAATTAAATATAAAAAAATAAGGGGCTACCAAGTCCATAAGGACGAAATAACCCATGATACCACTTTATTATTGTACCACATATCAGACAAAAAATACAACACTGCCCCTTGTTAATCAATACTTTATATTATCTTCATTATCGCTAAAATTATTAAAATGATTCCGGATAACCAGGAAATATTAAAGTTGGACTTTTCGACCAGCTTCCTGCCTATTAGCAATCCTGACCAAACGGCTACCATATCGGCAAACAATGAGAAAAATATTATTTGCGCATAGTTTATATCTGTCAGACTGCTACTGAATCCGATAGCCAATGAATCCAAGGAAAGAGCAGTGGCCAGATATAATGCTTCTTTAGGATTAAGATTCTTGGACTTATTAAGGTCTGCACTGGTTTCATCAATATATATGTTTATTATCAAATTGGATATTCTTAACTTTATTTTTTTGTTTGATATGGAGGTTTTTAAGATGCTGCTTTTGAACAGACTTTGAAACAGATAGAATACACCTAAAAGCATCAGTATTATAAAACTGGCAAACAGAGTTATATTTTCAGGGATTACTTTTTTAACCATTGAACCCAGGAATAGGGAGAAAGCAAGAAAGGAGGTGCAGGTAATATTAATAATGGATATAGAAGTAAACGGCATTTTTATTTCGTTTGTTCCATAAGCAATACTGGCTATGAATGCATCCAAAGACAATGTAAATACTAATAACAGGGTTTCTATCACAGCATTACCTCCTATCTAATTGTAAAAAATAGACACTAGTATGATATTCAATAATCAGTTAAATGGTTACACAATATCAAATAATGGATATTGTATACAGCTGTTATTTAATATGGTATATATAATGAAAGGTTTTTAGAGGAATTTCAGATAGTGGTATGGAATGTTGATATGCTATAATAATGACAGACAGATTAAAACCTGAGGGAATGAATTATTGCCGAATACGGGTGTGTCGACAGCTCCTATATAATAAGGGGACTACAATTCAGAAGGGAATCCGGAAGAGAAATGAAAAACATATTTTTTTATGAAACCGCAATAGGCATAATCGGAATTGCGGAAACTGATAATAAAATTACAGATGTGGGATTTGTTGATGATATAAATAATATACAGACTGGGGATGTACAAATAAATGAAACGCCAATCATAAATGAAGCGGGAAGACAACTGAAACAGTATCTCAGAGGTGAACGAAAGTATTTTAACCTGCCGCTATTGCCTGTAGGCACAAAATTTCAGAAAGATGTTTGGGAAATATTGCAGACTATACCCTATGGAACAACATGGAGTTATAAACAGGTTGCGGAAAGGATAGGTTCGCCTAATGCAGCAAGGGCTGTGGGGATGGCAAACAACAGGAATCCTATTGCTATTTTTATTCCTTGTCATCGTGTTATAGGTTCAGACGGTAAACTGGTTGGATATGGCGGCGGACTGCATATCAAAACATATCTTTTGGATTTGGAAAAACAAAATGACAAGATTTAGACTTACATCAAAATTTAGACTTACATAAGGTTAGGGGGCAACAAGGATGCCGATTCATATTGTTTTATTAGAACCGCAAATCCCTCAAAATACAGGCAACATATCCAGAACATGTGCCGTTACGGGGAGTGTACTGCACCTGGTAGGTCCTTTGGGATTTTCTATAGATGAAAAACATGTAAGGAGGGCCGGACTTGACTATTGGGATATATTAGATTTAAGATATTATGAAGGTTATAATGAGTTTTTAGAAAAAAACCCGGGTGCCGTGATATATTATTTAACCACCAAAGCAGAAAAACATTATAGTGATATAAAGTATCCAAAGGATAATTGCTTTATAGTGTTCGGTAAGGAAACTGCTGGGATACCGATTGATATATTAAATCGGAACAAAGACAGTTGTATAAAAATTCCCATGTTAAATTCCGAAAGAGCCAGGTCTCTGAACTTGTCTAATTCCGTTGCTGTTGTGGTGTACGAAATACTAAAACAACATAATTATCCCAATATGAAATAAGCATTAATTTATTTTGCAGTTTTAAAAAGAGCACGAATCAGGATTAGGGTAATAAACTGATGAGACAAACATATAATAATATCAAGATAATGGGGGAATGGGTAATGGGTAATATTCAGATTATAATAGACAGTATGATTGATATGCCTGAAGATATAATAGAAAAGTATAATATTATGGTTATACCTCTGACCGTCATATTCGGGGATAAAGAATATAGGGACGGGGTTGATTTAACAAACACACAATTTTATGAGAAGTTGTCACAGTCAGAAGATTTACCTAAAACATCGCAAGTAAGCCCCAGTGTGTTTGTGGAAACATTTAAGAAAATTTTAGATGAAGGGAAAGAAATTCTGTGTATCAACGGATCATCAAAGGCCAGCGGAACTTTTCAATCGGCTGTAGTAGCTAAAAACTCTCTGGAAAGTGACAAGATCCGGGTTTTTGATACTATGGCGTTATCCTTCGGGGCCGGAATATTTGTATATGAGGCGGCTAAAATGGCAACAGCGGGAAAAAACCTGGAGGAAATTATTGGACGTCTTAATGAAATAAAAACACGGGTTGATCATATATTTACAGTCGATACTCTGGAATATTTAAAAAAAGGCGGACGTTTAAATCCAATGAAAGCCGCTATAGCAACAATGCTGAACATAAAACCTGTCCTTACCCTTGTGGATGGTTTAGTAGAGCCGTTGGATAAGGTCAGAGGCAGTAAAAAGGTAATAGGCAGGATGATTGAACTGGCAAAACAGCGCGGAAAAACATTTGAAAACAAGGTAGTTGGAATTTCTCATGCTGTTAGTGAGGACATGCTGAATCTGCTCAAAAATAGAGTGGAAAAAGAGCTGAACCCAAAAGAATTAATGATTACGAAAATAGGATGTACAATAGGCACACATGCCGGGCCGGGTACATTAGCCATATTTTATATTGTAGAGGACTAAAACCGAACTAGACCCGAAATACTTAAAATAAGGCAGTCAAATTTGCACAAAACCATCATTATGCTTTAAATTCGACAGCCATCGAAACCTTTTTTGAAAATAATATAAAAAACTTTATAAAAGTAGTTGATACCAATCAACATATGTACTATAATAGAGTCTGAAGATGATGAACAGGACATTGGACTTGGAAAAAATATTGAAAAACCGGCAGATTTTAAAAAATATTGAAAAACCGGTTGATACTAAATGGTTTATATACTATAATAGGCTGAGGCGTTCAAACAAGGCCATACTACATAATACATAGTAACATCGGTAAGTTTACATACATATGCGAAATACGGAAAGTCGAAATATAAACAATCTCATCTTAATGTTTGGGTAGGAGTGGAGCCGAGTGAAGGCAGTAATTATCACAAACAATCCGGAAGTCAAACAGAAATACGATAAAGAACATAGTATAGAATTTGTTGATGGAAGTTTGTTAGATGTACTAATAACGACGCGGGATAAAATACATGCAGGTCATAAGTTATTAACTCATCCCTTGTCAGGTAGCGTTAAACCCAATGAAACCCCTTATAAGAGCATACTGATTTCCTATGATAGGGGGGACTTGGATATAGATTCATCGGTATTAATATCATCCAGCATAGAAACTGCACAAAAATTTATTAATACAAAGAAACCTATTGAGTGGAATGATAAAATACTGGATGACTTTATGGAAATTGATTTATCCCTGATAAGTAGCGGGATAGAAAGCATGTAGTTATAATCGATATATATTTACAGCATCAGATATTACATATCATAAGCTGTAAACTTATATATAATGAACAAACGGGCCTATGATGGCAACGTAAATGTAATATTCAGTTGTGGGCCCCTATAAATAAAGGGAGGTGAAGCTTGTGCGCTTAGAATTAGGTAACATTTTTATCAAAGACGTACAGTTTGGGGATTCTACAAAGGTAGAAGACGGAGTTCTGTATGTTGATAAGGATGAAATGATCAATGAAATTGGCGGGGATGAACATATTAAGAGTATTGACATTGATATAGCTCGCCCAGGGGATGAAGTTAGAATCACTCCTGTTAAGGACGTTATTGAACCAAGGGTAAAGGTTGAAGGTTCAGGGGAAATATTCCCAGGAACAGTAAACAAAGTTACCACCGTAGGTGGTGGTCGCACACATGCTTTAAAAAATGTGGCAGTAGTAACAGCAGGAAGGATCGTTGGATTCCAGGAAGGTATTATAGACATGTCAGGTCCTGGAGCAGAATACACACCATTTTCCGGACTGAACAACATTGTTGTTATTGCAGAACCGGTTGATGACTTGAAACAACATGCTCACGAG
>CAYOQX010000061.1:0-866 GCA_964406195.1 uncultured Alkaliphilus sp.
TTTGTATTGACATCCGTATTACAATTTATTATAATAAAATCAACTAAATAAGAATTCTTATCAAGAGAGGTGGAGGGAAGGGCCCTGTGAAACCTCGGCAGCCTTCAGGTGTGTTGATCTGAAAAGGTGCCAACTCCTGCTTTGGGTCTAATCAAACCCAAGGAAAGATGAGAAGGAAAAAATATCTATATTTAACAATAACCTTTCATCGTAAAGTATTAATTTTTGATGAAAGGTTTTTTTGTACTGAAAGGGAGATAAAAGGGAGAGATCAAGGTGTATATAAAACAACTATTTGATGAAAAAAAGGTAGTTTTTTCCTTTGAAGTGTTTCCACCCAAACCTACATCGCCGATAGAAACCATATATAAAACGCTGGAAGGCTTACAGGGTCTGCATCCGGATTATATCAGTGTTACATATGGTGCCGGGGGCGGTGGGAATAGTAACAGGACCTGCGAGATATCATCATTAGTTAAAAACAAGTATGGGATAGAGGCACTGGCTCATTTAACAAGTATAAGTTCCACAAAACAAGAGGCTACTCAAATTTTAGAGGATTTGAAAGAGGAAGGTATAAAAAACATATTGGCGCTCAGGGGTGATATACCCGAAGGTGGATTTTCCCCCGGAGATTTTAATAACTCTCAGGAGCTTATAAGGCATATAAAAAGGATGGGCTACTTTGGAATTGCGGCTGCCTGTTATCCTGAAGGGCATATTGAGAGTAAAAGTATAGATTTTGATATAGAAATATTAAAATTAAAGGAGGAGGCGGGAGCGGATTATTTAATAACCCAACTTTTTTTTGATAATAACAATTTTTATGATTTTTTAAATAAAGTCGAACAGAAGCACATAAGACT
>CAYOQX010000061.1:876-5773 GCA_964406195.1 uncultured Alkaliphilus sp.
CATACAAGCAGGTATAATGCCCGTAACCAATAAAAAACAGATCCAAAGGATTGTTTCGCTTTGCGGGGCTACACTCCCCCGTAAGTTTATTAAAATAATGGATAGATATGAACATGACAGAGAGGCCCTGAGGGATGCGGGAATAGCATATGCTTTAGACCAAATAGTGGATTTAATATCCACAGGCGTCAGGGGGATTCATTTATATACCATGAACAGTCCTTATGTGGCCGAAAATATAACCAGAGGACTTACTTCTATATTGAATTCCGTAAACAAAGGTTGTGCAGTATATGAATAAAATCCCTAAAAACAAGGATGAGGTTCTAAGGTATTTAGGTTATAGAAATCAGAATTTAGATCGGGTCACAGACAGCCTGATTGAAGAATGTATGGAAGAGATGAGGAATTTAATCAGAGAAAAATATATATATAGATTTTTTGACATTTGCAGGGAAAACGGAGAAGTGTCCCTGGATGAAACTAATTTAGTCCTGACCGGGGATGATATAAAAGAACATTTGGAAAAGTCGGAGAGCTGTATTTTAATGGCGGTAACCTTGGGAAATGATGTGGATTCCAAGATAAGATATTATGAAAGAAAGAGCGTTACAAAGGCATTGATACTGGATGCCTGTGCCACTGCGGCAGTGGAAGAAATTTGCGATGAGATATGCGAGAAACTTGAGAAAAAGGTTAATGAAAAAAACAAAACATTGACGGACAGATATAGTCCGGGCTATGGAGATTTGCCTATAGATATCCAAAATGATTTTCTATCCGTGTTGGAGGCGCAAAAATCTATAGGTCTCACTGCCAATTCTCACAGTATTTTAATACCCAGAAAATCAGTTACAGCTATAGTAGGGGTTTTGGATGTTGAAGATAAACATGGTCGTAAAGAAGTCGTGCAATCCTTTGCAAACGGTATAAATAATTTATTATCTTCAAAAAACAATACCTGTTTAGATTGTAAAAAGTATTCCACCTGTATGTTTAGAAGAGAGGATGGTAAATGTGGGGGTTTTAAAAAAGCTTAAGGACGGAATCTTGCTATTCGATGGTGCCATGGGTACGGCCCTTCAGAGCAGGGGTTTGAAATTGGGTGAATTGCCGGATATTGTAAATATCAATTCTCCTGAAATAGTAACGGACATACACAGAGGCCATATAGAATGTGGCGTAGATGTGGTTACCACCAATGCATTTGGTGCAAATGAAGCCAAACTCAAGGGCAGCGGTTTTACCGTAGAACAAATTATAGATGCAGCGGTACGAAACGCCAAAAAAGCAATTGAAGACAGGGATGTATATGTGGCTCTGGGCATAGGACCGATAGGAGAATTACTGGAACCTATGGGTACATTGAGTTTTGAGGATGCTTACAACATTGCTAAAAGGCAGGTTATACAAGGGGCCGAAAGCGGGGCGGATTTAATATTGATAGAAACTATGATAGACCTGTACGAAGCAAAGGCGGCAATACTGGCGGCCAAGGAAAATTCGGATTTGCCCGTATTTTGCACCATGAGTTTTGAGGAAGACGGAAGGACCTTTACAGGTTGCAACATAAAGTCCATGGTAATGGTACTTGAAGGTTTAGGTGTAGATGCCCTCGGTGTGAATTGTTCTCTGGGTCCTAAGGAGTTGGCGCCTATAGTAGATGAAATACTGAATATAGCCACAATACCCGTTATGGTTCAGCCAAATGCGGGTTTGCCCAGTATAGTAAACGGGGAAACCGTTTTTAATATATCTCCCGAGGATTTCTCATATTATGGTAAGATATTTGTGGAAAATGGGGTCAGAGTGATAGGCGGTTGCTGCGGTACCACGAATGAACATATAAAATATTTGGTAGACACCGTAAGCAATATAAAACCGAAACCTATACAAAACAAACCCCTGACCGGTGTATGTACTCCAACCAAAGCGGTAATTATAGACAGGGTTAAAATAATAGGGGAGAGAATTAATCCTACAGGTAAAAAGCGGTTCAAGGAAGCGTTGGTAAAAAGCGATATAGATTATATTTTAAAGGAAGCCATAGACCAGGTCGAGGCAGGTGCCCATATTTTGGATGTCAACGTAGGATTGCCTGAAATAGATGAAGTGGAAACCATGGTCAGGGCTATTAAAGAAATACAATCAGTGTTGGATGTCCCTCTCCAAGTAGACTCCACCGATCCTAAGGTTATAGAGGAGGGTTTAAGAATCTATAACGGGAAAGCTATAGTAAACTCGATAAACGGAGAGGACGGTATTCTGGAGAGCATATTACCGATAGTAAAAAAATACGGTGCTTCGGTTGTAGGGCTCACCTTGGATGAAAAAGGAATACCTTCAAAAGCTGAGGGTAGATTTAAAATAGCGGAAAAAATAGTAAAAAAGGCCGGACAATACGGCATAAACAGGGAAGATATTTATATAGATTGCCTGACATTAACTGCCGCTGCGCAGCAGGAAGAGGTTGAGGAAACCTTAAAGGCACTTTCCATGGTTAAGGAAAAACTGGGTGTAAAAACCGTGCTTGGAGTGTCTAACGTATCATTTGGACTCCCCAACAGGGACCTTGTAAATAGGACATTTCTGGCGGCAAGTCTGTTTGCGGGTTTGGATCTGCCCATAATAGATCCTATGGATAAGGAAATGATGGATACTATAATGGCATCCGGGGTTTTATGGAATGAGGATAAAGGAGCGACAAAATATTTAAAATATAGTGAGGACATATCCGATGAAAAACCTGTCACAAAAGATGAGGGCAGGGAGCAAGAAGATGATTTGTTTGAAATAATATTAAACGGAATGAGAGAAAAGGCCAAAACAGCAACAATAAAACTGTTGGAGCATAATGAACCTCTGAGTATAGTCGATAAATATATAGTACCCGCATTGGATTTGGTAGGGGAAAAATATGAAAAAGGTGAGACATTTTTACCGCAACTGATACAGTCCGCGGAAACAGTCAAAAATACGTTTGAAATTATAAGGGAAAGACTGAGCAAGGAAGGAGATACCCAAATTTCCAATGGTAAGATTATATTGGCCACCGTAAAGGGTGATATTCACGACATAGGCAAAAATATAGTAAAGGTCCTGCTGGAAAATTATAATTATGAAATAATAGACCTGGGCAGAGATGTACCAAAGGAAAAAGTAGTAGAGGCGGCAGTTGAAAATGATGTCAGACTCATAGGTCTCAGTGCCCTTATGACCACCACTGTGAAAAATATGGAAGAAACAATAGAAGCTCTAAAGGAAATTGACCAAGGTTACATGGTTATGGTAGGCGGGGCGGTTTTAAATGAAGATTATGCGGAAATG
Organism: uncultured Alkaliphilus sp.; assembly: GCA_964406195.1. Classification (GTDB taxonomy): domain Bacteria; phylum Bacillota; class Clostridia; order Peptostreptococcales; family Natronincolaceae; genus JAAZJW01. The sequence goes on from CAYOQX010000061.1 coordinate 4,204, forward strand.
ATAAATGCGGACTACTACGGCATGGATGCAAAACAGGCTGTAGCAATAGCAAAAAAGGTATTGGGATAGACACCCGTATCATTGGAAATACATACAACTGAGGATATATACATTAAGATGTATATAAACGGAAGGAAGGGACGAATTCTGTTGAACAAAGGAAAAATGTATATCTGTCCGACACCGATAGGAAACCTGGATGACATAACAATAAGGGTATTAAACACACTTAAAAGTGTAGATTTGATTGCAGCGGAGGATACCAGGCATACCCTGAAACTCCTTAACCATTTTGAAATCCGAAAACCTCTGACCAGTTATCATGAACACAATATCAAAACAAAGGGTCGGATGTTGATTGACAAATTATCAGAGGGTAAAAATATTGCGTTGGTATCGGATGCGGGTATGCCCGGCATATCGGACCCGGGATCGGATTTAATAAGATTGTGTATAGATGAAAAAATATCCTTTGAGGTCCTACCCGGGCCTATGGCCGGAATCCCGGCACTTGTGGGGTCCGGCCTGGATACAACAAGATTTGCTTTCGAGGGTTTTCCTGAAAAGGATAAAAACAGGCGCAGGGAGCGTCTAGAGGCAATAAAAAAAGGTGACCGCACCTTGATTTTTTATGAATCACCTCACAGAATCATACGTACATTAAAGGATATGGCGGACATACTGGGCAACCGCAAGGCGGTAATAGCCAGGGAACTGACCAAAAAATATGAGGAATTTATCAGAGGTAATCTGACAGATCTTATAGAGCATTTTGAACTGAATGCCCCCAAAGGTGAAATCGTATTATTGTGTGAAGGGGTTGATTTAGAAAAACTGTCTATGGAAAAGGAGAAGGAGCTGGAGAAGATTACTATAAGGGAACATATACTCCTATTTATGAAAGACGGGTTGGACAAAAAATCAGCTATAAAAGAGGTGGCAAAACGTAGAAATATTCCCAAGCGTGAAGTATATAAAGAGTCTTTTGACTTATAGATATAGAAAAGAAAAAGATCCTATTTTAATAGGATCTTCCTGAATTTAGTGCATTTATACATTCGGAACAGATATTTCTATTTTTAAATACCAGAATATCTTTTGCATTATCACAGAAAATACAAGCCGGTTCATATTTTTTCAAAATAATGCTCTCACCGTCTACATATATTTCCAGAGCGTCTTTTTCTGCAATTCCTAATGTTCGTCTGAGCTCTATAGGTAGAACCACACGACCGAGTTCATCCACTTTTCTTACAATACCTGTTGATTTCAATGAAAATACTCCCCCTTTTGAGTCAATAAAAAATTTAGTGTTATAAATGTTAGTTAACGTTATGGTGTTACATGTCAATACTACAAATTTCGACAAACCCTATTCTAAGATACCAAATATTCCATTATCAGTCAATACAAAACTGTGAATAGTTTCAATTTTTTCAAAATATGGGGATTATATTCTCTAATTATCGTCCGCGGAACAATCGGCACCGCAATTTTCTATCATTTCTTTTTTTAATGTCCAGAGTTTTTTGGACAGATCCACCTTATAATGCTGAGGACGTTTCAAGCG
>CAYOQX010000061.1:5783-9492 GCA_964406195.1 uncultured Alkaliphilus sp.
AGGAGTCCAGTTCTTTCTGTGTATACTCGCATATTTCTTCTATGCTCCTCCTTCTATATACCAATTCACCGTCTTTATACAGGGGTACCAACATTTCTCTGATACTATAGTTGGTGAAGGTTTTCTTTTTCCAGGTATGCAGGGGATGAAATATGGTCAAAGGTTTACTTGTGTCGATTTCTTCATTATTCAACATAATCAAATCGGCTTCAGCCTTATTATTTTCGCGATTATAAATACGTACTACTTTTTTATAGCCCGGGTTTGTAATTTTTTCCGGATTTTCAGAAATTTTTATACTGGGGACAAGCCCGTTGCAGCTTTCCGATGCAACCAGTTTATAAACCCCTCCCAGAGCAGGACAATCCCTGGATGTTATAAGATTAGTACCCACCGCCCAAGCATCTATAGCGGCATCTTGGAGCTTCAGGTTGTCGATTGTTTCTTCATCCAGATCACTTGAGGCTATTATAGTGGTATCTTCGAATCCTGCATCATCCAGCATTTTGCGGGATTTTTTGGATAGGTACGCTATATCACCCGAATCAATACGGATACCTTGGGGTTTATGGCCCTTTTCTCTTAATTCCTCAAACACGGTTATTGCATTAGGCACCCCACTGGTCAGAACATCATATGTATCCACTAAAAGCAGTGTATTATCAGGATATGTTTCTGCATAAGCACGAAAAGATTCAAGTTCGGTATCAAATTTTTGAACCCAACTGTGGGCTTGAGTGCCTATAACCGGCACACCAAACTTTTTGCCCGCATATACGTTGGATGTTCCTGCACAACCGCCTATAATGGCAGCCCTGGCACCATATATGCCCGCATCCGGTCCTTGGGCGCGCCTGAGACCGAATTCAAACACTTCATCATCCCCGGCGGCAAAGCAAACACGAGAAGCCTTGGTAGCAATCAGGGATTGAAAATTTATCAAATTCAACAAGGCGGTTTCGAGAAACTGTGCTTCAATTATCGGTGCTTTAACCCTTATTATAGGTTCGTGAGGAAACATTACGGAACCTTCTTCGACACAATAGATGGTTCCGGTAAATTTGAAATTCCTTAAATAATTTATAAACTCGTCGTCAAATAGGCCCAGCCCTTCCAAATATGACAAATTCTCCTCATCAAAATTGATGTTTTCAATATAGTCAATCAATTGTTCTATCCCCGCTATTATGGTATAACCATTTTTGCAAGGGTTTTTTCTGAAGAACATATCAAAAACGGCAATATCATCATAAATTCCACTTTTGAGGTACCCATTCATCATGGTCAGCTGGTATAGGTCTGTTATCAAGGTCAAATTTCTCATTTTTATACCTTCCTTCGATTAATATTTATACGAAATAACATTCCGGCTCAATGGTTGAAACTATTATATCAAATAAAATCATTATATTAAAGTTATATAATAAAGCGGGGACCCCGTTCATATAATGTACTATATTGAACCGGAGGGAGCCCTTCTATGAATATTATTTGGATAGTGATGATTTTTATAGGTATTATAATGGCGGTTTTCACGGGAAAACCTGAAATAATTAACAATGTGATTATCCATGACACCGGAGAAGCTGTAAAGTTTGCAATTGGGCTTGTAGGTATAATGTCATTTTGGCTCGGGCTTATGAATATTGCTAAGAAATCCGGCCTCATCAATAGTATCACCAAGTTTATGATGCCCATAACAAGGTTCTTGTTTCCGGAAATATCTCCCAAACACCCTGCCGTAGGTGCAATAATGATGAATATGGTGGCTAATATGTTCGGGGCCGGGAATTCGGCCACAGCCTTGGGGCTCAAAGCTATGGATGAACTCCAGAAATTGAATACGGATAAAAAAACCGTAACAAATTCCATGGCTATGTTTCTTGTGATAAATATGTCATCCGTGCAGATAATACCGCTTACGATACTGAAACTCAGGGCGGATGCAGGCTCTATCAATCCGGCGGAAATTATTGTTACATCGATAATATCTACAACTGTATCAACGGTTGTCGGCGTCAGTGCATGTAGAATACTGGAGGGGAAAAGATGATAAGTATACTGAGTTATATTTCAATCATGGCCGTGCCCCTGATGATGACCGTTATATTGTTGCACGGTTGGATTAAAAGAGTGAATATGTATGACAGTTTTGTCGAGGGTGCAGCGGAAGGCTTTAATACTTCAATCAGAATTATGCCCTATTTGATTGCTATATTTATTGCAGTAGGGTTAATGAAGCAATCCGGTTTTGTTGATTACCTGGTGGACCTGGCCGATCCGCTGATGACTTTTATCGGTATACCTTCGGAGGTACTGCCTTTAGCTATAATGAGACCTATTTCGGGCAGCGGTTCCCTGGCTGTCCTTAGGGATATTTTAAATACATACGGCCCGGATAGTTTTATAGGAAGGCTAAGCTCCACAATGATGGGGTCGGCGGAAACTATCTTTTATACAATGGCTGTTTACTTTGGTTCCGTAGGGGTGAAAAAAGGGAGGCATACATTAGGTGCAGCATTAATATCCCATTTAGCATCTATAGTAGCTTCGGTTGTTATCTGTACCTATTTATTTTTATGATTTTCCGGTCCTGTTCTTATAATTTGTCTATACGGTTTCCGAGGCCGGGCTGTTTTCTCCCGCAGCACAGCACCGGCTGTCAAAACATCGATTAGTATTATTGACATGGCTTGTATAATTTATTATATTATTGTATAGTACTAATCATATAAGGTGATGATGAGAAGAGTAAGCGGTGGAGTCGGTAACAGAGAGCCGGGAAAGGTGAAAGCCGGTACTGATGAACCCGACTGAATATGGCCTCGGAATCTCATAGTCGAACAGCCGGTATTTAGTCGGCCTTTAAACTATGACGGTGTTGCACCCGTTAACAGTGCAAAGTGATGTAAATCACTTGTTGAGCTTATTATCGCGAGATAATAATAAACTAGGGTGGTAGCACGGGTATATCCTCGTCCCTGTATTTGGGGTGGGGGTTTTTTTATTATCTGATTCGGTTTATGGAGATTTTTTACTACCCGATTTGGTTCATAAGGCAAATCGATACACAAAATACGCGTTTAAAATTTCAAATTATTTCAATAATTAATTTAACAAGAGAATTAAATCAACAAAGGAATCAAATCAATAATAAAATCAAATTAACAGGAGAATTAAATTAACAGGAGGATGACAAAAAATGGGCAAAGGAAAATTTTATTTAACAACACCGATATACTATCCGAGCGGCAAACTCCATATAGGACATACATATACAACAGTGGCGGCGGATGTATTGGCACGATTTAAAAGATTTACCGGATATGATGTAAAATTCCTAACGGGAACGGATGAACATGGTGAGAAGATACAAAAAGCCGCGGAAGAAGCCGGATTGACACCGAAAAAATATTTAGACGGAATGGTGTCGGAAATAAAGGAACTTTGGAAGGCAATGGATATTTCATATGACATTTTTATAAGAACAACAGATGAAGAACATAAACAGAGGGTACAAAATATATTTCAAAAACTATATGATAAGGGTGATATTTACAAAGGTGAATATGAGGGGTGGTACTGTACACCCTGCGAGTCTTTTTGGGCCGAAAGTCAACTAAAAAAGGACCATACATGTCCTGATTGTGATCGTCCCGCACATTTGGCAAAGGAAGAGGCATACTTTTTTAAACTATCGAAATATCAG
>CAYOQX010000062.1:0-9477 GCA_964406195.1 uncultured Alkaliphilus sp.
CATTGTAGGTTCCCTGTTTAGAGGATTTAATAAAGAACTGGCTACCAAATTTTCTTTTCTGATTTCAATTCCTTCAATTTTAGGTGCAGCCGTATTGGAGTTCAAAGATGTGTTTGAGGTCGGAATGGGTGATTTTTCCATGGCTATTGTTTTGGCAGGTGTATTAGCCGCCTTTATATCCGGCCTGTTTGCCATCAAAGCCCTTATAAACCTGATTAAACAGGAAAAATTATATTACTTTTCCTATTATACATGGGCAGTAGGCCTGATTGTAATAATAGCATCTTTAATATAGTTCGCCGACTGAATCCGATTCGCCGGCCAAATCCAACTCACCGGCCAAGTTCGGTTCATCGGCTAAATCCAACCCGTCGGCCAAGCTCGGTTCACCGGCCAAACCCGATTCGCCTGCCGAAGGTATGCACGGTCGGGCCGTGTTACTCCATTATGACAATTCCCAATGCCTCGGCTGTTTCGGTTCCGATGTGAGGATCTTTGGGAAGATTACAGTCCCTCTGAAATTCATATAGTGCCCTCTCCATATTAGGCCCATACCATCCGTCCAGGTGATCCACATTATAATATCCGAATGCCCTTAATCTGGATTGGACCTCAAAGACATCGGAGCCTATGTTCCCGGGGGAAATTGTTTGAAACCCGTCTCCAAATGGCCCGAACATTCCTTTAATAACGGCAACCGGGGTACCGACCTTGACATGCTTATAAACATCCTCTACATCCCTGTTGTTCATTCTTATGCATCCGCCGGAAACGCTGCTCCCGATAAGATGAGGACTGCTGGTTCCGTGAATACCGTATTTCCCCCAGGGTACATTGAGCCCCATCCACCTGGTTCCAAAGCCCCCGCCCCATCTTGCCTTGCTTGCTATCTTCCATGTTCCCACCGGCGACGGTGTGCTGGATTTGCCGCTTGCAATAGGATACTCGCCTATAAGTTCACTTCCGCTCAACAGATAGAGTCGGTTTATAGAAACATCTATCAATATTTTTATATCTTCATAATCCGGGTTTTTCATCAGCATCATATTTTCCCAGGCAACATATTCTATATGCCGGCTATGCCTTAAAACCTCCTCGTCACTGCCGTATAACCTGTTTTTCAACAAGTCTATATTTTGACCGATAAAAAAAATAAGAATAATACATATAATAAACATCGATATTAAAATCTTCCTCCAAAACATTCTATCCCCTCCACATTAAATTATATGCAGGAGGACAACCCGTCCATACAAATAAAATATAAATTAACACTGACGCCCTATAAAACATATTATGTTAAAGTCAATACTTTTTATTGTATCTTACAGCCAATCGGCAATTGTTTTTATAGGGAGAGTGATAAACAAATGTTGAACCAAAACCTAACCCCCTTATTTGATGCAGTTAAAAAATATATAGATGAGGATATTATACCCTTTCACGTTCCGGGTCATAAACACGGAAAAGGAATTTGCCAACTAACCGATTTTCTGGGAAAATCCGCATTAAACATGGATGTGAACGGCATGAATGACCTGGACTACTATAACAGTCCGACAGGAGTTATACAGGAGGCCCAGGATTTGCTTGCAGATGCCTTTGGTGCAAAACATGCATTTTTTTTGGTAAACGGCACCACCGGAGGAATTCAGGCCATGATAATGGGGGTATGCAAACCGGGGGATAAGATAATAGTCCCCAGGAATGTTCACAGGTCCATTATAAACGGAATGATACTCGGGGGAGTGACACCCGTTTATATACAACCGGAGATTGATAAGAAATTGGGCATGGCCCACGGCGTGACCGCTGTTGAAGTAAAAAAAGCTATTTTATCCAACCCCGAGGCCAAAGCGGTTTTATTAATTAACCCTACATACTACGGGGTTTCCTCGGATTTGGAGACAATTATAAATATGACACATGAATATAACATGTTGGCATTAGTAGACGAGGCCCACGGGGCACATATGTATTTCCACGAAGATTTTCCGCCGACGGCAATAGAATCGGGTGCGGATATGTGTGCAATAAGTATGCACAAAACAGGAGGTTCACTTACGCAGAGTTCGGTTCTGATGATTGGAAGTAACAGGATATCACCTGAATCCATAAGGGAGGCTCTGAACCTGCTTTCCACATCCAGCGCCTCATATTTACTGATGTGTTCCCTGGATATTGCAAGAAAACAACTGGCTGTCCATGGCCGTAAATTGCTTTCCCGCACTCTGTGCTTGGCCAAATGGGCCCGTGATGAAATAAATAAAATTAATGGGTTTTATGCCTTCGGCAGGGAAATGATAGGAAAATACGGCTGTTTTGGATTCGATGAAACCAAACTCGGTATAAATGTACGGAGTTTAGGATATACGGGATATGAAATGGAAACTAAACTGAGAAAAGAATATAATATACAGATTGAGATGGCCGACCTTAACAATGTGCTGGCTGTTGTCAGCATAGGGGACAGAAAAAAAGACCTGTCCATATTAATTAACAGTCTGAAGGATATAGCGGATAAATCCAAAATAAAAACCTATAACAAGATGGGATTTCTGCCCGAATACCCAAAAAATATTATATGCCCGAGGGATGCATATTATATGAATAAAAAACTGATAAGACTGAAGGATTCGGCAAATCAGCTTTCGGGTGAAACTATAATGGCTTATCCCCCGGGTATTCCTATTATATGTGCAGGTGAATTGATAACAAATGAAATAGTCGAATACTTGACCATACTAAAATCGGAAGAATGCCATCTGCAGGGAATGACGGATCCCTCACTGGATTATATAAAAATAATTGTAGAAACAAAATAACTGTAAAAGCCTGAACATACTATACGATTAACATTATTCCGACTGCAACCAAACCCGCCCCTATTATTCTGGATATTGTAACCTGCTCACCTAAAAATATTATGGACATAATCATGGTCACCAACGGGGAACTGGACATAATAACGGTCACCACGGAGATGTTCCCCTTTTTTATCGCCGCATAATATGCCAGGTCCCCTACAAAGGTAGCGAGAAGTGCTTCTATTGTAATAAAAACCCATGTGATCAATGTAATATCTCTTATCTTGCCCATGCTGTTATTGAAACCCAAAGAACCTAAGGCAAAAATAGATGCGGTCAGGGTTCTTACAATCAATCCGGGCAGAGGATCCATATTACTTAATCCCATCTTGGCAAATACCGGAGCAATACCCCAGCAAATCATACCGAATATAGCCAGCCAAAATACCATACAGTCCTCCCCCCGTATTCTTTATGTCCTTAATTTAAAAGTTATTCCATCATCCGCTTATTATGTATTTATTTATTCAAATTGAATCAAATAGTTAGGATATACCTCCTATTTTATTAATAGTAATATATACAAGTAAATATTGGAGGTAATTTATATGCTGCTTAAATATTCAAATTTAACCGGGATCAAGAATAATAAACCCTTTCTCCTGTTCCTGGTCAGTCAAATTATTTCATGCTTCGGCAATGCTTTTCATTTTATTGCCATAACCGCCCTGCTTATCAAAATAACCGGTTTTGGAGCATCCGCCGGTTTCATAGTAATATGCACACCTATCTCCAGCCTACTTTTCTCCCCTCTTGCAGGCGGTTTGGGGGACAGATTCGATGAAAAATATTTTTTAGCATTGATCAATTTATTAAAAGCATTGGTCGTATTAACCTTTTTGTTAAGTCGGAACATAAAGGTTATATATATACTTATGCTGGTTTTGGCATCTTTAGATGTTATAGACAATCCGGCTGAAAAAAAGATAATCACAAGACTGTTAAGCAGTAAGGATATTATAATAGGAAACTCCATACTGATGGGTATAACCGGATTTGCATTCATCATAGGCCCTGTGGTCTGCGGTATTATAATCGAATTATGCGGACCCGGTATAATATTTATAATAAACAGTGTGTTGTATTTTTCCTCAGCGGTAATTTTACTTCTTATCAAAAATAAAAAAGCCATATTTAATGGAGTTAAAACACAGGTCGGGTCGAGCAACAATATATTTGACGATATAAAAGAAGGTGTAAAATATTTCAGACACAGGGCATCCGTCAAAAAAATTATATTTATTAATACGGTAACAAGTCTATTGATAGCTTCCGTAAATGCCGCCTTTTATTCCTTTGCCTTTGATATTTTGGGAATCAGCAGCGGTACCTGGGGAATAATGATGTCCCTTTTCTATGGAACAAATCTGGTATCCATGTTTGTGTCTATATATTTCAATGTATCTATACAAAAAATGGGTTTGTTGTTCATTTACATGACACTGGCGATTGTTTCCGGGGTTTGGTTGTGCTACAGTCTCTCCATCGGTTTGTTTTTTGTTTTTTTACTGCAATTTGTGGAAGGGTTGTTGCTTACCCTGGTAACTATATTTTTGAATACAAAACTTCAACTTGTCACCGGAAGTGAATTTTTAGGAAGGGTTGTCGGGATAAATGATATCCTGAACAATGTAGGTAAGCTGGTTTCAGTAGGTGTTACATATATCATTTTGCAACATTATTCCGCCGGATTTGTTTTTGTATTAAATTGCATATGTCTGTTTTTATATACAGTTGCTATGGTCGGTTCCGATTTCAGGAACAGAAACAAATTATTTCAATGATACATATTTTTTCACCATAAGTCTAAAATATAGTTATGTGTTTATTGACAATTGTATTTAGGCGGGAGTGATTAGGTGAAAACAAAAAATTATATACTGGCAATTGTGCTGTCCGCACTATTGCTTTTGACGATTTCATATAACTTCAACGGAATAGGGAAAGCTCGGGAGGAAGGTATTGGGGACATCGGAATCCGGACAAGGTTTCACAAAATAAGGAACAGCATTGATATAGCAAGGTTCGGTTCCCCCGGTAAGTCCGGACGGGTTACCAATTTGCCTTGGAAGAATAATTCGAAATTTATAGAAGCACAAAAGGAAAATGATATAGATGTATTGTTGGCGGCCTATGTTACCGTCTTGGAAGACCCGCTGCCCGGGGAGGAATATAATGTGCACCTGGCGGCGGATTCTCTTGCGGGAACGGTTGTGCCTCCCGGAGATATATTTTCTCAAAATAACAGTATAGGTCCATATGTGGAATCCAGAGGATATAAAAAAGGCCCTACATATGTGGGAACCAGGGTTACAACCACGGAAGGCGGAGGAGTATGCAAAATTGCCTCCACATTATATAACGTATCGGTACTCTGTAACATGACAATTATCGAAAGACATAATCACGGTATGCCCGTTCCTTATGTTCCTTATGGGCAGGATGCTACCGTTGCTTACGGTGTCAAGGATTTCAGGTTTAAAAATGACTGCAATTCCCCTGTACTTATCTGGGCAAAAGGTGTGGAAAATAAATTATATATTGCATTTTACGGCAAAAAAAAGCCGCCCAAGGTGGAATGGCAACATAATGTCCTGGAGACACAAAAAGCACCTAAAGAATACAGAATAAATACCGATCTGAAAGAAGGTGAGGAAAAAGTGATCGTCAAAGGCATGGACGGTGCAAAAGTGGAATCCTATATAACGATAGAATATCCGGACGGTACTGTGGAAAGAAAAAATTTCGGAACCAGTTATTACAGACCCATGCCCTATCTGATCGAAGTGAAAAACAAACAATAACACAATGAAATTGCATACCTACAATCCTAACAGGGCTTTCGCATTTTTTCCGTTTACGAGAGCCTGTTCCGATTCATCCAGGCCCGAGTCGGCAATATCCTTAATATATCTACCCATGGGTATAAGAGGATAATCGCTTCCAAACAGGACCTTATCCAACACACCTATATCCTTGGCAACCTTATATATCTTTTTATCATATAGAAAAGGTGATGCGGCGGTATCATAATATACATTTTTGTTTTGTTTTCGTATCTCGGGCATTAATTCATAGAACAATAAACCGCCACCCCAATGGGCAAATACAACCTTTAAGTCCGGATAATTGTGTGCAAGTGCACTGGCATTTACTGCGGTAGTATCGGTTTTCCCGCTGTAGTGATGTCCAACCGCCTCATTCGTATGAATTATTACAGGTAAATCCCGCTCTGTACATGCGTTGCACATGTTTGCCATTTCCTTCGGGTCGGATATATCAAAACCCTGTCCGTAGGGCATCAGTTCCCCGATTCCCTTCAGTCCCATATCCATACATCTGTCTATTTCCCTTACTATTTCGGCAGATGTGGGAGACAAAATCATATATCCTATAAGCCTATCTGAAAATTTTTCAATAGAATCCGCAACATAATCATTGACATATTTGCACAGGCCCATATCCCTGAAAGCAAAACCGAATATAACAGCCTTGTCTACATCGGAATTATACAGTTCCGTAACAATATCTTCCGCAGTAGCAAATTTATTTACGGGACTTTCGCTTAAAAGTTTAAAATACGGTTCCTTCTCGGCTATCTTTTCCCAGTCCGCTATAATATCGGGCGGTGTTGCATGAACGTGAAAGTCTATTTTCATAAGATCACCCCTTATGGTTAATATACCATACACACCAAAAAACTCCAAGATGCTTTGGCTGTTATTAAATTTACTGTTTATATATTATTATTTTAGGAAATAATAACCCTAACGCTACCAAAATTTGACCAGAACCGCCTTGACATATAATATAGCATGAAATAGGATAATAGTGTCAATTAAATTCCTTTTACAAGCAAAATTGTTATAATAATTATAGTTGTTATAATAATAAATACAGTCATTATCCTTGCGTCGAATTCCGGTTTTCAACGTAGGATTTTTTATGGAGGTAAAAAAATGATAAGAAGAAAAGGTAAAACAGATAAAATTGATATTAATGATAGGGAACTCACGCAAAACCTGATTTTTTACAGTAAAAAGGACATAGGTGAAATCTATAAGATACTGGACACAAATGAAAACGGGATAAGCACTAATGAGTCTGTCAACAGGCTCGAAAAATACGGACTGAACCAGGTTGCACATGAAAAACCGACCCCCTGGTATGTCCAACTGGCAAATGCATTTATAAATCCATTTATTATGATTTTGCTTGCCTTGGCCGTTATATCTTATATCACCGATGTCGCCCTTGCGCCGGCCGGTGAAAAGAGTTGGGAAACCGTTGTAATAATTATTATTATGGTCTCAATAAGTGCCTTATTGCATTTTTTCCAAGAATACAGGTCGGGAAAGGCCGCCGAAAAACTTAAAGAATTGGTCCAATCAACCGCGGCCATAGCGCGTAAGGACACAGGGGTTAAAGAAATTCCGATGAAGTACATAGTTCCCGGTGATATTGTTCATTTGGCTACAGGTGATATGATACCGGCCGATTTAAAAATTATAAAATCCAAGGACCTGTTTATGAGCCAGTCCGCCCTTACCGGGGAATCCCAACCGGTTGAAAAATACAGCACTTCTAAAACAGAATTGGATCCCAACATGAATGCGTCGGATATCGACAATATTTGTCTGTTGGGAACGGATGTAGTCAGCGGCAGTGCAATCGGTGTGGTTTTAGCTACGGGAAATGATACATACTTTGGCTCCATAGCCAAATCTATAGTGGATAAAAGGACGGAAACCAGTTTTGAAAGAGGGGTAAACAGCGTCAGTAAGCTCCTGATAAGATTTATGCTTGTAATGGTTCCGATTGTTTTTGTTATTAACGGAATTACAAAAGGGGACTGGCTTCAGGCCTTTCTGTTCGGGGTGTCTATTGCTGTAGGTTTGACACCCGAGATGCTTCCGGTTATAGTCACCACCAATCTGGCCAAGGGTGCTATAGCCATGTCAAAACGTAAAACCGTTGTGAAAAGGCTGGATTCCATACAAAACTTCGGTGCAATGGACATACTGTGCACGGATAAAACAGGAACATTGACATTGGACCAAATAGTTGTTGAAAGACACTTGGATGTCCACGGCAATGAAAATGACAGGGTGCTCAGACATGCTTATTTGAACAGTTATTATCAAACAGGGTTCAGAAATCTGATGGACAGGGCCATATTAAAACGCGGGGACAGAAAAGGTTTCGCGGAATTGAGGCATAAATACGCCAAGGTGGATGAAATTCCTTTTGATTTTGTGAGAAGGAGAATGTCCGTAGTACTGCAGAGTGAAGGGGATAAAAGACAGCTTGTTACCAAGGGTGCCATAGAGGAGATATTATCTATATGCAGTCTTGTGGAATATGAAGGTGAAGTAATCGGACTGACGGATGAAATTAAGGAGGAGGTTATCCGCAGGGTTACGGATTTGAACGAGAACGGTATGAGGGTTATCGGTCTGGCTCAGAAAAATGATGTCCCCGATGAAAATGTCTTCGATGTGGAAGATGAAAGCAATATGGTACTCATGGGGTACATTGCATTCCTGGACCCGCCGAAAGACTCGGCGGCAGATGCAATCAAGGCCCTTAATGACCACGGTGTAGCGATTAAAGTGCTCACGGGAGATAATGAAATTGTCACTAAAGGGGTCTGCCGAGAGGTCAACCTGCCTATAGATAATGTGCTTTTGGGCACTGATATAGAGCAGTTGACAGATGAAGAATTATCCGAGGAAATACATAACACCACAATATTTGCTAAAATGTCTCCTATACAAAAGGCCCGTGTTATAAGGGTAATTCAAGATAAGGGACACACCGTCGGATTTTTGGGAGACGGTATTAACGATGCCCCCGCCCTCCGTGAAGCGGATGTGGGTATATCCGTAGACACGGCTGTAGATATTGCAAAAGAATCGGCGGACATTATACTTCTGGAAAAGGACCTTCGCGTACTCGAAGAAGGTGTAATACAGGGGCGTGAGATTTTCGGCAATATAGTAAAATATATCAACATGACAGTCAGTTCCAATTTCGGAAATGTGTTCAGTGTTTTGGTAGCCAGTGCATTTCTACCCTTCCTGCCCATGCTTCCGATCCATCTGTTGATTCAAAACCTTTTCTATGATATTTCCCAAATATCCATACCCTGGGATACCATGGATGAGGAATATATCAATGAACCGCGACAGTGGGATCCGGATAATATAACCAAGTTTACCATTTATATAGGACCTATCAGTTCTATATTTGATATAGTTACATTTTTGGTGATGTGGTATGTGTTCGGGGCTAACTCGCCGGCCACCCAAGCCTTGTTTCACTCGGGATGGTTTATCGTGGGACTTTTATCACAGACACTTATTGTCCATATGATCAGAACAAGCAAAATACCTTTTGTACAAAGCAGGGCTACCACACCCGTACTGCTGCTTACTGCGGCTGTAATGATAATCGGTGTATTCATACCGTTTTCCGCATTCGGTGCGGCAGTCGGATTACAACCTTTGCCATTAGCATATTTTCCATGGCTCATAGGTATATTGTTGGCTTACTCCTGGACAGTACAGGTAGCCAAAAATGCGTATATTAAAAAATTCGGTACTTGGCT
>CAYOQX010000063.1:0-4389 GCA_964406195.1 uncultured Alkaliphilus sp.
AGGCTGGCCTCATCTCCGCCTGCACCTGCACGGATTTCAATTATAACGTTTTTGTCATCGTTGGGATCCTTAGGCAGTAATAAAATTGACAATTCTTCTTCAATGGAATCTACCTGTTCTTCGAGCTCATCAATTTCCATTTTAGCCATTTCTCTCAACTCTTCATCCGAATCTTTATCCTTAAAAATTTCATCAGCGGCATCTAAACCTTCCAATACTGATTTGTACTCACGATATTTTATCACTATTTCTTCTAAATGAGAATGTTCCTTGACCAGTTTTGTCCATCGATTTTGGTCGTTGATTACTTCCGGATCGCTTATTTCCTGACTCAAGTCTTTATATTTTTCTTCTAAAAAAGCCAGTTTTTCTAACATTTTATTCACCCCGCTTAATTTTTAACCAATATGAAACCAGTGGCGTATGTTTAATGAAAAATCAGATTTTGTTTCATTATGTCCCGCCCACTACCACGCGATCCAGTCCGGCCAGGTCCTGCAAAATATCGATATTTTTAAAACCGTATCTATCTAAAATTTTACTGACATCTTTTCCTTGTTTACAACCTATTTCGAACAATAGCCGTCCACCCTTTCTCAAGAAATCCATTGATTTAGGAATGATTTTTCTATAAAAGTCTAAACCGTCCTCTCCACCGTCTAATGCCAAATACGGTTCGTAATTTTTGACCTTGGTTCCCAATGTGTTTATTTCGGACCTTGAAATATAGGGTGGGTTAGACACTATAAAATCATAGTTTTTATATTCACCCTTTTTATCAATAGGCTCAAATAGATTTCCTAAATAAAATTTAATTTTATCTTCCACATTATGAAGATTAGCATTTTTAACGGCAACATTCAATGCGTTTGAACAAATATCTATAGCGGTTATTGAACAGTTATCAATATATTTGGCCAGGCTTACCGCTATAACTCCGCTTCCCGTCCCTATTTCTATTATTTTAGCCATGTCCGGATAATAATTATCTTTATAAATATCCAATATTTTTTCTACCAGTATTTCCGTATCCCCTCTGGGTATCAACACCCCTTCTTCTATTCTAAAATCCAATCCCATAAATTCTTGCCTGTTTACAATATATTGTATAGGCATATGTTTTGCTCTTTTTTCTATTCCGTCCCAAAATTTTTTCCGTGTTTTCTCAGAAACCTCCCGCTCCCGATGCATATAAAGATAGGCCCGTTCCACACCTAATATATTATATAATAAAACATCCGCATCCAATACGGGGGTGGATATATCAGCATCTATGAGTTTCTTTATACCTTCCCTGAGCAATCGTTCAATTGTTACCATGAGGTTTCATCCTCATCATTCTCCACCAAAACATTTTTTAACGCTTCTATGGCTACTTCTATTTGACTGTCGTCGGGTTCCAGGGTTGTCAATTTTTGCATCATCATACCCGGATAGCTGATAATATTCATAAACGCGGATTGGCTTTTGCCCGCAATTTTTATAATTTCATAGGAAATTCCCGCAACTACAGGCATCAATGCCAATCTGATCAGCATTCTGCTGATAGGGTCCCTCCAAACAATCATTGAAAACAATATCATACTTGTCATCATTACTATAAAAAGAAAACTGGTACCGCATCTGGGATGGAGTGTAGAATATTTTTTTACATTTTCCACATTCAGATCTTCCCCATTTTCATAACAATAAATAGTTTTGTGTTCGGCTCCGTGATACTGAAAAACCCTGCGTATATCCTCCATTTTGGAAATCATGAAAACATATACTATAAACAAGATTAAACGAAAAATACCTTCTGCAAAACTTAAAACCATAGGGTTTGAAACTACCTTTTTAAGCATACCCGCAAATAATGTGGGCACCAGAATAAAAACCCCGACAAATATCAAAAGTGCTACAAATACTGAAAAATATATCATTATGTCTACCAATTTATCGCCGAATATATTCCCTAAAAAGGTTTCGAACCTTCCGGGTTCTCCATCAGTGTCTTCCTCGGGCATAGCAATATCCGCCGCATAATTTAAAGATTTAATCCCGAGTATCATAGATTCCACAAGGGCCAACCCGCCCCTCAAAAACGGTATCTTGTTCAATTTATATTTTGTGACTATTCCTTCTATAGGCTTCTTTTTTACTATTATTTCATTGTCCGGCGACCTGACGGCTATAGCTATATCCTTGGGGCCCTTCATCATTACCCCTTCGATAACGGCCTGCCCCCCGATGCCGGTTGGTTTGCCCCCCTTACAATCCGTTTCTCCCATAAGTCTCTTCCTCTCAATTTTACGTGCAGGTATATCTATAGTCGATTATACCCTCCGATTTTACTTACCATTATATCCATAGTCGATTATACCTTTCAATTCTGCTTACCTTTATATCTACAGTCGATTATACCTTATTTTATTGTTTAAAACAAAAAAGTTCGGTAAAAAATATCAGAAACAGAGGTAGGCATACACGCCCACCTCTGTTAATGTTTCTATCTGCTATTTCACAACTACATTATAAATTCTGCCGGGAACATAAATTTCTTTTACAATCTGTTTGCCTTCTATCAATTCCGTGAATCTTTCGTTATCATTAAACTGCTCTCTAACCTGCTCTTCGGTGGCATCTGTGGCGATTGTCATCTGTCCCCTCAATTTTCCGTTGACTTGAACCGGAATTTCAACAACCTCATCTACGGTTTTTGATTCATCCCATGCAGGCCAGGCGGTTTCATGAACCATACCGCCAAAATCCAATATTTCCCACAGTTCTTCTGTAATATGAGGGGAAACCGGATTCAATAATGTCAACAGTATTTTCATATCCCCCTTTGTTACACTTCCATGGTCGTAGATATCATTGACCAGCGCCATCATACCGGCGATGGCCGTGTTAAATTTCATGCTATCATAATCTTCACTGACTTTCTTTATGGTTTTATGAATATTAGTTTCCAGTTCATCCGTTATATCATCGCTGTCTACCAATATTTCCTGCAATCTCCAAACCCTTTCCAGGAATCTTCTGCAACCTCTTACACCGTCTTGGGACCAGGGCACACTTTTTTCAAAGTCTCCGATAAACATCTCGTACATTCTCAGCGTATCGGCACCAAATTCATTAACCACTTCATCGGGGTTAATAACATTGCCTCTGGATTTTGACATTTTTTCATTATTCTCACCTAAAATCATGCCGTGGGAGGTGCGTTTTGCATAAGGTTCCGAGGTAGGCACTATTCCGCAATCGTATAAAAATTTATGCCAAAATCTGGAGTACAACAAATGCAGGGTGGTATGCTCCATACCTCCGTTATACCAATCAATGGGCAGCCAGTAGTCAAGATTCTCCCTGCCTGCCAATTCATTTTCATTGTACGGATCGGTATATCTTAGAAAATACCAGGAGGATCCTGCCCAGTTAGGCATTGTATCCGTTTCTCTTTCTGCATATCCTCCACATTTCGGACAGATGGTTTCCACCCATTCCCTTACATTAGCCAAGGGTGATTCCCCGCTGTCCGTAGGTTCATAGCTTTCCACTTCGGGAAGCATTACAGGCAGTTCATCTTCCGGCACAGGTACCCAACCGCAATCCTCGCAATAAACCAGCGGAATCGGCTCACCCCAGTATCTTTGACGTGAAAATACCCAGTCCCTTAATTTATAATTCACCTTGGGGGTACCCAGTCCCTTATCTTCCAACCATTTACTGATTTTTTCTATAGCATCCTCAACTTCCAGCCCGTTTATAAAATCGGAATTTACTATTGTACCTTCTTCCGTATCTATATATGGGGCCTCCTCCACATTTCCGCCTGCAACCACTTCTACGATGGGAAGTCCGAATTCCTTGGCAAATTCCCAGTCCCTGGTATCGTGCCCGGGTACGGCCATGATGGCCCCGGTGCCGTAGGACATAAGTACGTAATCCGATACAAAGATGGGTATATTTTGTCCACTTGCCGGGTTTATGGCCTCAATTCCTTCAATCCTGACCCCTGTTTTTTCCTTAGCAAGTTCGGTTCTTTCAAATTCCGATTTTTTACCCGCTTCCTCCCTATAATTAATAAGCTGATCCATATTTTCAATGTGTTCCGATAATTCCTCTATATAAGGATGTTCGGGTGAAATTACCATATATGTGGCCCCGAATAATGTGTCGGGCCTGGTTGTATATACAGTTATTTTTTTGCCCCCTGTAATCTCGAAATCCACATCCATACCTTCCGATCTGCCTATCCAATTTGTCTGCTGGATTTTTACCCTCTCTATATAATCCACTAAATCCAGATCATTCAGCAGTCTTTCCGCATATTCCGTAATCTTCAACATCCATTGACTTTTTTGTCTTCTGGAAACCTCTGCACCGCATCTCTCGCAGCCGCCGTTT
>CAYOQX010000063.1:4399-8701 GCA_964406195.1 uncultured Alkaliphilus sp.
AATGCAGTTGCTGCGCACGCACCCTTTCAGGATAATCAACGGTTGATAGATCGTCTATTAAGCGTTGGGCATATTCGGTTATTTTTAACATCCACTGGCTTTTTTCCTTTCGGACTACTTCGCCACCGCAACGCTCGCACGCGCCCGACACAACCTCCTCGTTTGCAAGCCCTATTTTACAACTCGGACACCAGTTGATAGCCATTTCGGCCTTATAGGCCAATCCCTTTTCATACAGTTTTAGAAAAATCCACTGCGTCCATTTATAATACTCAGGGTCCGTAGTGTTTATTTCCCTCGACCAGTCAAAAGACAAACCGAGTGCCTGAAGTTGTTTTTTAAACCTGGCCACATTGTTTTTCGTAACCGTTGCCGGATGAATTTTATTTTGAATGGCGTAATTTTCCGTCGGCAGTCCGAATGCATCCCATCCTATCGGATACAGTACATTATAACCTTGCAGTCTCCTTTTTCTTGCAATGACATCCAGTGCGGTATATGGGCGAGGATGGCCTACATGCAGCCCTTCTCCCGAAGGATACGGAAATTCTATTAAGGCATAGTATTTTTCTTTGTCTTTCTCATCCGAAGCATGAAAGGCCCCTTTTTCTTCCCAAATTTCCTGCCATTTGCTTTCAATTGCTTTCGGTTCATATTGTTTCAATTTTCCCAATTCTTTTTCTACCTCCTTGTTCATTTGAAATTGCACTACAATATTTAATGATTTGAAAATAAAAAAAACCGTCAAAAAGACCCTCCGTCTCTCTATATAGAGGCGAAGGGTCGCGATACCACTCTATTTGATTATTTAAAAATATATAATACCGCACGGATTTGAAAATATATAATACGACATAAATATTGATAAAAATCCATATCGAATTCAGTATAATATAATAAAAAAATAACCATCTCAAAAACTATAACGTGGTCAACGATTAAAGCTACTGTTATTTCACTCTAATTGCTCCGGGATGAGTTCAGCTACCGCAGTTATTATCTTTCACCAGCCGATAACTCTCTAAAAACAATTGATAGCCTACTATTTCCCATCACAGCAGATTATAATATTATGTTAGGTCTATCTTAACCGAATTATAATATTGTATCAGGATTTGTTTTAACAAGCTACAATATTATATTAAGCCCATAACAATATGAATTTCAAATTATATTATAGATTAAATTTCTTTTTAAATCTCTCAACACGTCCGCCTTTTTCAACACTTTTTTGTTCACCTGTAAAGAACGGGTGGCATTGTGAACATATTTCTACCCTGATTTCTTTTTTGGTTGAACCTGTTTTAAAGGTATTGCCACAGGCACAAGTTACATTTGCCATATGATATTCCGGGTGTATACCTTTTTTCATTGCTTTCACCTCTCTCTATATACACTGAAAGAATATGATTATTCAATTTTAGCTACTATATTATAGCATAATCTATTTTTTACCGCAAGGCATATTGGTCGGAGAACTGTTTCCTGAGCATCTCTATAAACTCATTATTATCCTTGGTTTTAATCAATAGATTAATTATATGTTCTGTAACATCCTGAACCGAATTATTACCCATAGCCCTTCTAATATTCCAAATAGTTTCGAGCTCCAACTGATCCAACAATAGATCCTCTCTTCTGGTACTGGATTTGTTTATATCCATGGCCGGGAAGATTCTTCTCTCGGACAACCTCCGGTCAAGGTGGATTTCCATGTTACCCGTTCCCTTGAATTCCTCAAATATAACATCGTCCATTCTACTGCCCGTTTCAATCAATGCAGTTGCAATAACCGTAAGGCTTCCGCCTTCCTCAATATTTCTGGCCGCACCGAAAAAGCGCTTCGGTCTGTGCAGCGCCCCCGGGTCCAAACCTCCTGAAAGGGTTCTGCCTGTAGACGGTATGGTCAGGTTATATGCTCTGGCCAGCCTTGTGATACTGTCTAATAAAATCACTACATCTTTACCGTGTTCCACCATCCTTTGGGCATGGTCCAATACCATTTCCGCTACCTTAATATGATGAGTCGGCAATTCGTCAAATGTTGAATACGCCACCTCCGCTTCTATGGAACGTTGCATATCCGTCACTTCTTCCGGTCGCTCATCTATGAGAAGTACAATAATCTCAATATCCGGATGGTTTTTAGCCATGCTGTTTGCAACAGCCTTCAGCAATGTAGTTTTCCCCGCCTTAGGCGGAGCAACAATCAAACCTCTCTGCCCTTTTCCAATAGGCGCAATAATATCTATTAATCTTGTAGATAAACTTTGGGAATTAATTTCCAGATTGATTCTTTCATTAGGAAAAATAGGAGTGAGATCTTCAAAATTAGGTCTTTCTGTAGCAGTATCCGGGCCGAGCCCGTTGATATTCTTCACGTAGAGAAGAGCCTTGAATTTTTCACCACTCTTGGGAGGTCTTGTAATGCCTGTGATCTTGTCGCCGGTTCGCATATTAAATCTTCTAATTTGAGAAGGTGATATATAAATATCATTATCACTGGAAAGGAAATTTTCTCTTCGCAAGAATCCATAACCGTCTGTGTGGATTTCCAATATTCCCGTCGCAATATTAACCTCCTCCCCGGGTGGGATTTCATCGGTCAAATGGTCGGGCAAACCTTTTATCTGCCTCCCCTGCGAATTCAAATCTGTTTTTCCATCATCCTCATGTTCGTCTATATCCTCTATCATATCAACAACACTGTCATAAACCGATGTTTCGCTTTCAGATATGGTCTCTCTTATCATTTCAATTAACTCAGCCTTTCTATACTTCGATAAATTCTTAATATTCAAACTTTTTGCCATTTCCTTTAAACGCGGCAATTTCAATTGTTCTAAATCCGGACTACTCAAATTCACACCTCCAGGTATATTTTAACCGTTTATATAATTCATTATTCTCTCATTATCCATATCCTTGAAATTATTGTATTTATACCCTTCTGCGGTTAGGAAACCATCTTCCATAAACAATAATCTATGCGAAACCCGCTTTGCAAAGGCCATGTCGTGGGTTATCACCAAAATCGCCATATTATTCTCCGCAAGACTCTCTATAATATTGGCTATACCCTCCCTCATTTCAGGATCTAAAGCAGATGTCGGTTCATCAAAACACATCAGTATAGGGTCCAGGGCACAGGCCCTTGCAATTGCAACCCTCTGCTGTTGCCCGCCTGACAGCTGATAGGGATAGGCAAATGCTTTATCACCGAGATCCAAACTTTCCAGAAGGGCCCTTGCTTTTTCTTCCGCCTCTTCTCTGTCCATTTTCAGAACATAAATAGGTGCTTCAATGATATTTTCCATAACATTCATGTGCGGAAACAGGTTGAAGTTTTGGAATACATACCCAACCTTTTTCCTTACCGTGCGCAGTTCTTTTTTACCGCAGCGCTGTCTGTTCGTTTTTTGGTCACTGCATACAAAACAACCATCTATTTTTATTATACCACTATCATTTTTTTCGAGTCCATTTATACACCTTAACAATGTAGTTTTGCCGGCACCGGAAGGGCCTATTACGGTTACTATTTCACCTTCACTCATTTGAAATGATACATCACTTAACACAACATTGTCTCCAAAACTTTTATATAACCCTTCGATTTCCAAGACCATCTGCTTACCCCCTAGACGTTTTCCAAATATTCAGATATTATACAGTATTTTACTCGATTTTATATTCAGATGGGCTAAAATTCTCCTAAAATAAATATACAATTATTTATCTGTCAATGATAATATGAATATCTTTTTTCCAGCCTCTTAAATACTTCCGTAAATACTCCTATAATTATAAGATAATACACACCTACTACCAACAAAGGGGTGAGGGTTGCATCCCTGTTGGATGCAATTTCCCCTGCCCTTAAAAGTTCACCTAAACCTATTATATATACTAAGGATGTATCCTTAACCAAAGTGATTACTTCGTTTCCTACAGGCGGAAGTACCCTTTTTATCACCTGTGGAAATATTATTCTCGTAAAGGTCCTTGTTTTACTCAGACCCAGTACAGCAGCACCTTCGTATTGCCCAATATCTATAGATTCTATACCACCTCTGAAAATCTCCGCAAAATAAGCCGCATAGTTTAATACAAACGTCAGGAGTGCTGAGGTGTTTCGTTCAAGGGTTATACCTACATATGGAAGGCCGAAAAATACAACCACCAATTGGAGCAGTAAAGGAGTACCCCTCATAATTAGAATATATAATTGAACCACCCTACTTATTACATTTACTTTTGAAAGCCTTCCAATGGCAACTATAAGCCCTAAAGGTATGGAAA
>CAYOQX010000063.1:8711-9437 GCA_964406195.1 uncultured Alkaliphilus sp.
AATACAAGTGTTACTATAAATACCTCGAATGTAATGGCTAATCCGGACGTTAGTGCAGGTAAAATTGAAAGTATATATGACATTTCCTCTACATTCCTCCAATTAGTTAGTTATAATTAATTAGTCACTGAACCATTTTTCATATAGTTCATCAAGTGAACCGTCTTCTCTCATTTCATCTATTATATCATCAACAAGTTTTAATAGGTCTCCGTCTGTCTTTCTGAATCCTATTCCATATTCCTCATCGCCGAAATCTTCCTCAGCTATATGATATTTATCTTTACCTTTTTGTTTAATATAGTATCTCACATATACTTCATCGCCTACGACAGCATCGCTTCTGCCCACTTCCAAGTCCATTAATGCCTTATCATTTGTAGCAAACAGTACGGGTTTCCCTCCGTCAAATTGCTCCACTATATCGGAATATTCCATTACAGCATCTATAGCACTTGACTCGCTCTGAATGGCTACTTTTTTGCCTATCAGGTCTTCCCGCTTTTCTATTCCTGAACCGGCCATCGTAACAATTATCTGTTTATTTGTTAAATAAGGTTTTGTGAAATCTACTTGTTCCTTTCTTCCCGGTGTAATAGTATAACCGTTCCAGATTACGTCAACCTTACCCGTGTTAAGTTCCGTTTCCTTCATACTCCAATCTATAGGTTGAAGTTTAAGTTCTATCTCCGCTCTTTCAAAAACTTCTTTCGCTAAGTCAACATC
>CAYOQX010000064.1:0-5162 GCA_964406195.1 uncultured Alkaliphilus sp.
TTAATCGAAAATCTAAATAGGCCAAAATCACCTGCAATAAGCGGACAGGATAACCTGCAACATACGGACAAAGATCCGGCAGGAATCCCCTCACCCTGAGGTTCGCTATATTCCTTCGATTCTAAAGCGATGGACGCATGTCACTATATTCCTCCACCACAGACCCCAAAGCCTCCAGTATTTCAACATTATCCTCCATACTCAGAGCATCAACAGTCAAAGTGTTCTGTTTTGTTATACCGTCCACAGCACCTATCTCAACTATACCTTTCAGGAGTTTTTCCTCGGTTTCAATGTCATGGAGCAAGTTTTTATCAGAAAGTATGGACAGTGCGGCAACCAGAGCATGTCCTCCCCAATTGGACACCCCCGATACTATCAGGGAATCCGCGGCAAATGATGCCGCTATGATATCCCCACCGGGAACATTCTCGACTACATAGTCCTTTATCTTTCCCATTCCCAGTTCATTGCCTCCGTCGCCTATGCCGATTGTGCACAAACCCTGTTTTTTGGCCTCTTTAAACAGACAATCCATATTCGGAACCAATTTGCTGATACATTCACCGGACATGGAATACATGAAACCGTCCTCCGCCTTGCCGGGCCGTTCTATGGACAGCAGACAATCGGGCTTGTACTTGTTCAATATATTTTTATAAGAATCATCTTCATCGCGTTTTTTGATTATCTCCAAGGCTATTTCCAAGTCCGCAAGTTCTAAGGCGACCTCCAGTATCTCCCTGGAATACATATCCGTAACTATAATTACATCTTTCCCCAACATATCCAGTGCCCCGGCAATTGAAACCGCACCTATGGGACCGTCGGTTTCTCCAAATAATCTGTCCCTTATTACAAAACCCGTAGTAAGCAGGACAGTATCTGCATTTATTAATGATGTGGCAGCCTTCTTCAGTTCCCCCGTTAGATTAATATCCTGCATTCCTCTTCTGTCTAAACCGCATGTCATGATTTTCTCCAGCTTTTTAAAATAATCCATGTATAAAAGTCCCCTATTATGTTCTCCTTTACCTATTTTTATTCAGAAATGACAAAACGTTTTGTATCTGCAATGCCGTACCGAATACCAGACAATCCTCATCTACATCAAAGTGATTGGAATGGGCACCGTGCACAATTCCTTTTTCCGCATTTCCGCTTCCCAACCTATAAAAAGCCGCGGGAGCCGCTTTTGCGAAGTAGGAAAAATCCTCCCCGCCCAGCCTTGATTTTTCCAGTATTGTCACATTATCGGTACCTAAGATGTCTTTCGCGCTGTCCCTCACAATATCCGCAATTTCATCCGTATTGATAATGGCCGGATATCCCTCATCTATAATACACTGAGCCTTGCCGCCCATAGCATCTGCAACCTGGGTTACAATGTCGTTCATTCTTTTCATTATCAATGTTCTACTGTCGGAATCCAATGTCCTTATGGTTCCCGTCATTTCAACTCTGTCCGCTATTATATTACCCCGTGTTCCCCCGTTTATGGTCCCGATGGTAATTACCGCGGAACCCATAGGGTCTATGTTTCTGCTCACTATACTCTGCAATGCGGTGATTATTTGACCGGCTATGAGTATGGCATCTATGCCCTCTTGAGGACGTGCACCGTGGCCGTCTTCACCATGTACAACTATTTTTACGGAATCCGTGTATGCGTTTGTCTGGCCGTATTTTATCCCGATTTTCCCTACATCTATTTCCGGCGATACATGCAGTCCGAACACCGCATCCACATCGGGATTCTCCATCACACCGTCCTCTATCATTCTTTTTGCACCGCCTACGCTTTCCTCCGCCGGCTGGAAAAACAGTTTAACATTACCGGGCAGGTCTTTTTCCATACCCTTGAGTATTCTGGCTGCTCCCAGCAAAATAGCCGTATGGGCATCATGTCCACAGGCATGCATTTTACCGTCAACTGTGGATTTATACGGTACATCTTTTTTATCCTGAATCGGCAGGGCATCTATATCAGCCCTTAGAGCCACAGTTTTGCCCTGCTGTCCGCCGCGTATTATCCCTAAAACACCGGTATCCGCTATCCCTGTTTTATATTCAATCCCTAAATCCTCCAAATATTCGATGATTTTATCCCTTGTACGGAATTCTTCGGTACTGAGTTCGGGATTCATATGAAGATCACGCCTGATCTCTACTATCCAGTCCCTTATGTTTCGTACCTCGGTTAATACCCTATCATGTTCTTTCATTATACAGTCGCACTCTCCTTTATAATTAATCTGCATCCGTCTGCATCCAATAATGAATTTACTCCAAAAGGAAGGGTCACTTCGGGTTTGCAGTGTCCTGCCTTCAGGTCAAAAATCGTCGGTTTCCCAAAAGACACTATAATGTCCTCAATAACCTCAATCAAACCCAAACTGTCATCATATATTTTGGACTCACAATCATTCCAGTCTCCGAGAATAAAACCTGCTGCATCATTGAGTTTCCCCGCCGAGGCCAGTTGAGTGAGCATCCTATCTATTCTATAAGGTTCTTCACCTATATCCTCTATGAACAATATTTTTCCCCTTGTGTCTATTTCATATTTTGTTCCCAAAGTGGCACATATTAAAGATAGATTCCCACCCACAATTATACCACAGGCCTTGCCTCCTACCAAGGATTGTACCCTTATGTTTTGGGGGTTCGGTATATGGCCCATTGGTTTACTGTCCATGATTGCCCGCAGAAATTCCTTTTTTGAGAAATCATCCAACCCTTCGGCAATATTCGGTGAAGCCGTAGGACCATGAAAGGTTACAACCCCGCTGATTTGGTTAATGGCTATATGCAGAGCTGTAATATCACTATACCCTACAAAAACCTTCGGATTTGCCTTTATGGCATCAAAATCCACCTTATCCAATATTCTGGTGGCCCCGTAACCTCCTCTCAGGCATATGATCCCGTCAATATACTTATCAGCAAACATGCGATTTAAATTATTAGCCCTCAATTCATCCTTGCCCGCCAGATAACCGTAAGATGCAAAACAGCTTGGAGCCAACTCCACCTCAAAACCCAAACTCTCCAACCATTCCTTCGCCAACTTAACATTCTCTGCGGGTGCCGGGCCCGATGTTGCAGTTATGCCTATTCTACTGCCAAACTTTAATGCCTTCGGCCTAAGCATATTTTTATCCCCCCAATCCCGAAATTATCCCCCAAAAAGCACAAAAAGCACAGGGGACGGTTCTTTTTGCTTTTTGCCCGGAAGCACAGGAAGCACAGGGGACGGTTCTTTTTGCTTCTCAGAATACCAAGATCAAAAACACAGCGGCAGAAAACACTAAATAAGGCCCAAGACCCCCCACCAAGGCAAATAAAATCCAAAAATAATTATAAACACTAAAACAGTCAGTACCGCCCCGTACTTTATAGTAACCCTGTTGGAAAAATAATTATTTCCGGCGCCTATCATTATAGTTATATGATGAAATGGTAATATATGATGCATGTTAACAGTAATATACACCAAAAACATAAGAGGTATCACATCTAATATTCCTTCGGTTAATTCCATCAAAATCGGTATCACCACGGAAAAGGTGGTTATAGAGCTTCCCAACAACATATGCAACACCATTACCGTCAAAATTAATGTTACCAAATAGAAACCGGAATATGTGGGTGGAAATAAGCCAACTATATTTGTGTAAATAATATCTGCCACACCACTTTTATTCATGACACCACCTATGGCGAAGGCAGCTGTTAGAAAAATCATAAGATCTATATTCAAACTCCTGAGATCCTCAAATCCTATAATTTTAAAACCGAACATAGCTATGGTGCCCAGAAGAGCTACAAACGCAGGATTAATAAGATGGAGTGATTCTGTCATCCATAATATGAGCACAATGCCCATTATAATGACAGCTGCCCTTTCTTTAAACTCGATATTTCCCAATACAATATCATAACTGTCCCCGTCTAAATCTACATCTTTAAGTCTCCCGCCGAATGTCAAAATAAAGGATGCACCTACCAGCATGGATGTAAATAATGTAGGAACCGTCATGTATTTTGCCCACTCTACCCAATTCATAGATACATCGGCAAACTGCAGTGCCGAACAGTTGAGCAAAATATCACCATTTAGAAAAAACATACAGGTACTGATCGAACCTATAAAAACACTGTAAAAAAGCACTTCCTTTGTGTCGCCGCTTATCTTTTTCCCTTTCAAAAACTGATCATATATAGATGCAAGAATTATTACTCTACAAAACTGCTGAGGTATAACAAATATCATTAACGCCCCGAATACAAAAGACATCAGAATTAGTTTGTACGTGGTATTACCATATTTGTTGAGTACAAAATTTGAAAACCTGCTTGCCACATTAGAATTCACTATTCCCTGAGACAATAAAAACGACAATGCACCCCACGAAAAGCACAGGGGACGGTTCTTTTTGCTTTTTGTTTTCACCGCGTGATCTGCAAAACTCCTATAAGCATAATCCCCTGTACTTTCCTTTATACCCTTTTATACCCTTTTAATTCTGAAACAAAAAGGGCAGTTCCTTATGCTTCCAAAAGGACGGTTCCTTGTGTTTCCTCTCGTGTCCTTCAGAAGCAAAAAGAACCGTCCCTTATGCTTTCCAAAAAGCAAAAAGAACCGTCCCCTGTGCTTTTTCCTGTGCTTTTTTATTCTGTTTTGGTGATAGCTACATCGCAGTCTATTTCCTGTGTTTTGTCCAGGTGGTAGGGAATTGTTTCTTTGTCTAACAGGTCCTCGTATTTTTCCCTTTCGACGATAATGTCGGCATCCCCCCCACTGATCAGCACAATTGCAGGTCTCGGCAGTCTGTTGTAGTTGCTCGACATGGAGTAGTTGTATGCACCGGTGTTCGATACCGCTAATATATCACCCGATTCAATCTGTGGAACCTTCAGGTCCCAAATTAAAATATCACCGGATTCGCAGCATTTTCCTGCTATTGTAACTGTTTTATCCGGTTTTCGGTCAGCCTTGTTTGCCACAATCGCCTCATATTTTGCCTGATATAGGGCAGGCCTCGGGTTATCCGGAAGCCCTCCGTCGATACTTACATATGTTCTGACATTCGGTATTTCTTTGATCGCCCCCAGTGTATATAGTGTAATCCCCGCCTCACCCACTATCCACCTTCCGG
>CAYOQX010000064.1:5172-9327 GCA_964406195.1 uncultured Alkaliphilus sp.
GGCTCTATAACAACGGTAGGCATATCCAACCCTTCCCGATTGCACCCGTCTTTTATAGCTTTCATTATAGGATCTACATGGAATGATACGGGTTCGGTTTCATCATCTTCATCGGTGTAACGAATTCCAAATCCCCCGCCCGTGTTCAACTCCTCCGTAATAAAACCGAATTTGTCTTTTAAATCCTTCATCAGGCCTATTGTAATTCCTACGGCCAATGTGTTTAAATTGCTTTCAAATAATTGTGAACCTATGTGAAAATGAAATCCTTTTAAAATTATATTGGATGAGTTCATAGCCCTCTGTACCATATATTCAATGATTTCTCCACCCAAAGGGATTCCGAATTTTGAATCTTCCTGCCCCGTATTAATATATTCATGGGAATTCCCTTCCACCCCGGGAGTAATCCTAAAGAGTATTTTTACCTTTTTATCCTGTTTTGCCGCTATTTCTTCCAACATTTCGAATTCATATATATTGTCTACCACAAATCTGCCTATGTTGTGTTCCACACCCATGGCTATTTCATCGTAGGATTTGTTGTTTCCATGAAATATTATCTTTTCCATGGGAAAATCCGCTTTTATGGCAGTATATAATTCCCCCCCGGAAACAACATCCAATCCCAAACCCTCTTGTTCAATAATCCTGCACATGGCCATAGTTATAAAAGCCTTGCTTGCATACGCCGCTTTTGTATCAGGGTATTTGTTCAGAAAGTTTTCCCTTATATCCTCGCATTTTTCTCTGATTTTATTCTCTGAAATAACATATAACGGTGTACCAAATGTTTTTGCCAATTCTACAGTATCGCAGCCGTCAAATATAAAATTTGTATTGCTATGATTTTTTGAACCCATTTTAACATCTCCATCCTCTAAATCCCGGTAATATATTTGATTATATAACAAGTAAAAGACCCTTTTATCACTCTTGTTACAGATGACAAATTAAATATTCCTTTGTCACGATTATACTATTCAAGTATTTTAAATTGTCTTTTAATTAATTTTTCTAGAATATAATATAATATTATAGCTGAAATAACAAATATTACAGCTAATCCTATAAATATAAGGTTCATATCGACCCTGTCCGCCAGTTTGAACACAAGGTATCCCATTCCACCTGCATACAGAGTACCCGCACCCATTCCAAACAGTACATTTAAATTTTGTTTCATTGCCTGTTGGGGATTGGTCCACACCAACATCGGCCTTATTATATCTATCACCATACCCAACTGTGTCATGGGGATACTGCCCAAAATACCGAGCACGGTTATAAGTATAACCGTAGATATCTTGAGTTTCACGAAAAAGGCCAAAACAGCCAACAGTACAATCAAACCCAATACCTGCACCGCGATAGATGCAAGAACCCTGCCTATTATTTGGTCCCTTGCTCTTATGGGAAGCACCCTTTGTATCCAGAAGTTCTTACCCTCTCTGGAGAATGTGGTGACACCCACGCTGTTTAACATTCCCATCAGCGTTAAAAATCCTATGCCCGCCAGAGCTATAAATTTGGGCTCGGTTTCTATAAATTTAATTATAAGGCCCATAGACTCCTCACCGCCGGACATTATGGATATCCCCATTATTATAGGTACCAGGATTGCACCGCCAATTGAATTGAACAGGTATATAGGTGTTTTGAAAAGCATCATCACCTCTTTTTTGGCCAGGGCCAGATACGGTTTCATTTGCCCGGTTGATCTTCCAAGCGACAATTTCCTCCCGGTCCTCCCTCCGGATTTGGATGCGGACACTTCAATATTCCCTATCAATCCTCCGAAGAAAAGGTTTTCGGACAGGAATATCATTATCACAAAACTCAGTATCCCCGCACCTATAAATAACAGCAGGTAGGCCAACCCCTTTATGTTTGAATAATTTGACAATGAGAGGGACGCCCACATGGATGGAGGAAATTTTAAACCCAGGTTTTTAACAAGCAGGTTAGAATCCTTTACCAAATTCAGCAGAAAATCCTTACCTTGAACCAAAGATTTTTGGGTCTCGGTGTTTATCTTTACTTGGATATATATCATCAAAACAAGGAACAGCACCGAACCCAATGTTCTGACCAGGTCCTTTTTTCCTCCGATATTCGTATATTTCATAAAAAACATTACCAGAACGGATGCCAGAACCAACGGTATCACCGGAAGCGTTGCAATCAAAAGAAAGGAATATATCCAGTAGGCAATCCCTTCCCCTCCCCTTATACCATATATAAGTATAAACGGTACTATAATAGGCAGTGAGGTCAGGTATTCGCTGACCATCAATGTTGCAAATTTTGAACCCAGTATATAGGAAGGTTTAATCGGCAGCGGTACTAATAAAGCCAGGTCGCTTGAAAAATAGTATTTAGACATCACGTATAGAAGTCCGAGTACAAATACTATCATCTGAGATGCAAGAAAACCTGCCAATAAAAACATGGGCCTCTGACCTATTTGACTGCATATTTCATAAATATTATACAACGTCCCCACAAATAGGAGATAGCCCGGCAAAAATAATAACATGGCTAAACCAAATACTATAACCTGCCATCTGTTCTTCCTGTTTCTAAAATTATATGCAATAGAAGACAATCCGAATGTAGTATTAAAATCCGTTTTTATTAACGAAATTATTTTTTCCATTATTCTGTCAGCCCCAGAAATATTTTTTCCAATGTTTCCTTTTCCTCGGCATAAAGCCTTAATTCATCCATAGTTCCCTCAGCTACTATCTTACCTTTATTGATTATGGCTATTCTGTCGCAAAGTTTTTCCGCGACCTCAAGCACATGAGTTGAAAAAAACACGGTTTTTCCCTCATCACACAATTGTTTCATAATTTCCTTGATATTGAAAGCGGATTTTGGATCCAACCCCACCATAGGTTCATCCAACGCAAACAGTTTCGAATCATTCATAAATGCGGAGGTAATAACCAGCTTCTGTCTCATCCCATGAGAATAACTCGCTATTATATCCCCTACAGCATCCTTTATATTAAACATATTCAGATAATAATCAATCTTTTCTTCCCTTTCGTCTTTTGGGATTCCGTACATATCAGCTATAAAATTTAAATACTCTATGCCCTTTAATCTTTCATATATTTCAGGATTTTCGGGTACATAGGAAATTTTGGCCTTGGCCTTCAGCGGTTCTTCCCATATGTCTGTCCCGTCTATTATAATATTTCCACTGTCGGGTTTCAGCAGGCCTACTATCATCTTCAGAGTGGTGGTCTTCCCGGCCCCGTTCGGTCCTAAAAATCCAAATATTTCTCCCGGTTTGATATCCAGGCTCACATTATCCACAGCCTTTATCAATCCTTTGTTATAAGATTTTGATATATTATTTAATTTCAACATGGTTTTCCCCGGCCTCCAAAATCGTTCACGTACTGAACCCGGGTTTACTACCTCCTCTTTGAATTGTTATCTGTATTATACAACGGTAATTTAACCGGTACAAGAAAAACATCATAAACAGGGGTGGGTGAACTTATTTCATATATTTATTGACATTCACCGCCCTTGGTTATAATCTGTAAGAAAACCTTTAGAATTTTCAACAAACATAAAGGATACGTGAAATCTATGACGGAAATCAGAAAATAAGATAATGGGCAAAACAGACCTCTGAAAAGAAGAAGGTATTAAAAAGAGAGTGCACTAAAGGGATAAGGGTATAAAAGATAAGGAAGGTATACCTGTTGAGGAATGTGTATCTAAGAAAGGAAGATATATGTGTATAAGGATATAGCAATCCATGATATGTTGAAAATAAAAAAGCTGAAAGAAAAACTTGCCGAGGTCTGCCCACAGGCTTATTATATCTTCATAACAGGATTCAATACGGGTCTTAAGTTGCAGGAACTCATCACCCTTAAGAAAAAGGACTTGGTTGAAATTAAAAAGACCAAAGAAAATGAAGTGATAGAACCGGATTTTTGGCGCGAAATCGAAACTTATACTGAAAAATTTGCGGAGCATGATTATATTTTCTCCGAACCGGATACCGCAACGGCTCCCGACAGTGAAGAAATATACCGCCTATTTCATGATACTGCATATGATATGGGAATTGAAGGCTTCGGGGATGAAACCCCTGCTAAAACCTATGGGTACTTTCACTACCGGAAA
>CAYOQX010000065.1:0-264 GCA_964406195.1 uncultured Alkaliphilus sp.
CTATCGAAATATCAGGATAGACTGATTGAATATTATGAGAAACATCCTGAAATTTGTTTTCCGCCATCGAGAAAAAATGAGATGCTGAACAATTTCCTAAAGCCCGGATTGGAAGATTTGTGTGTATCCCGCACCAGCTTTGATTGGGGTATTCCGGTGCCGTTTGACCCGAAACATATAATATATGTATGGTTTGATGCCGTGAGCAACTACATTACGGCTTTGGGTTACGGTTCTGAAGATGAAGAACTTTTCGACAAATAC
>CAYOQX010000065.1:274-9323 GCA_964406195.1 uncultured Alkaliphilus sp.
TACAATAATTTGGCCAATCATGTTAATGGCGTTGGAATTACCGCTGCCCAAAATGGTATACGGTCACGGGTGGATATTGTTTGATGCGGACAAAATGTCAAAATCCAAGGGAAACATTGTTTATCCCGAGCCGTTAATAGAACGCTATGGACTGGATGCAATTAAATATTTTCTTCTGAGAGAATTTACATTTGGTCAGGACGGTAATTATACAAACAAAAACTTTATTAACAGATTAAATTCCGACCTTGCCAATGATTTGGGAAATCTTGTAAGCAGGACCATTACAATGATTGAAAAATACAATGGGGGAATTATTCCCGAACCTAAGGAAACAGGGGAATTTGATGATGACTTGCAATCAGTTGCCACAGGTGCGGCGGAAAAGGTGGAGGCGGCAATCGATAAACTGCAGTTTCACGACGGATTAGAGGAAATATGGAAGGTTGTACGCAGAACAAACAAATATATAGATGAAACCACCCCCTGGATATTGGCAAAAGATGATTCCGACAAGGAAAGACTGGACACGGTGCTTTACAATTTGGCGGATTGTATTAGAATTATATCTGTATTGATAAAACCTTTTATGGAATCGACAACTATTAAAATTTGGACACAACTGGGGATAGATAAGGGTCAAGGTACCACATGGGAGGACACATTTGAATTTGGCAAGGTTCCAACAGGTACAAAGGTAAGAAAAGGAGATATACTGTTTCCGAGACTGGATGTTGACGAAGAAGTGAGGGTACTGGAAGGAATGGGTGAGGCCCGGGAAGAACAGGAGGATGAGGTTATTATCGAATCTAAAAAAGAAATAACTATAGACGATTTTGGAAAACTTGAACTCAGGGTGGCCAAGGTATTGGAAGCTGAAAAGCATCCTAATGCAGATAAATTATTGGTATTACAGTTGCAGGTCGGGAAAGAGGTAAGACAGGTGGTGTCGGGAATAGCCGAACATTATAAGCCTGAACAATTAATCGGTAAAAATTTAATATTGGTGGCAAACCTGAAGCCTGTGAAACTTCGCGGTATAGATTCCTATGGAATGATACTTGCTGCATCTGATGATAAAAAATTGGTGCTGGGTACGATAGATAAAGATATTGCCAGCGGTACGGAGATTACTTAGGGGGTGCATGTTATGCTTTTTGACAGCCATGCTCACTTGGATGATGGGCGATTTGATAAGGACAGGGACAATGTTATAAAAAGGGCCAAGCAGAACGGCATAAGGTACATACTAAATCCCGGAGCGGATTTAAATACTTCTATAAGGGCGGTTAATCTGTCGGAAGAACATGATATGATTTATGCAGCCGTAGGGGTGCATCCGCATAACGCAAAGGATATGGACAAGGATACCATAGAAATACTTAGAGCATTAACCAACAGAGAAAAGGTGGTTGCCGTAGGGGAAATCGGTTTGGATTTTCATTATGATAATTCCCCAAGGGACACCCAAAGAAAGTGGTTCAGGGAGCAAATAAAATTGGCAAAAGAGGTTGATCTGCCCGTTATAATACATGCCCGGGAAGCACAGGGGGAAGTCTTTGATATATTAAAAGAACATGATATAGGAAAACTGGGCTGTGTTATGCACTGCTATTCGGGCAGCGTAGAAATGGCCAGACAATATGTACAGATGGGAGTTTATATTTCATTGGCGGGACCGGTTACATTTAAAAATGCCAGAAAGGTGTATCGAGTGGCTAAGGAGGTCCCATTAGAGTGGCTATTGGTAGAAACCGACAGTCCGTATCTGACTCCTACACCACACCGCGGAAAGAGAAATGAACCCGCCTATGTAAGATTTGTTGCACAAAGAATAGCTGAAGCAAAACAGATACCTGTTGAGAAAATAGCACACCACACCATGCTCAACACTAAAAAACTTTTTAATATAAATGATGACTAGAAAATTAAGACCGGAAAATGATGATTAAGAAATTAAAAACAAAATAAGAAAAATTTGCACGGGATAAAAACTGTTAATATGGGAACAATTAAAATGTTCTGTACATATGGACATTTAATTTCGACAAATTGACTATATATATATTACAAACCGATTACGGAAATATTACAAACCGATTACGGAAATATTACAAACATATTACAAAAATTTGACAAGAATAAAAATATGGAATAGAATATAGTGACATTTCATCCATCCTTAATTTAAAAAGAACGAATAGGAGGAATATTTATGGAAAGTCACCCGAGCAGCAATAAGTTTTTCAATAGAAAAATACTTATTGCTGCTGTCGCGGTAGCACTACTATTGTTATTGGGGGCAATTTTTATCAGACCTCAAAAAACAGTTGTGATTGCACACGATGGACAGGAGACTCGAGTTTCAACTCTAGCAAGTACAGTGGAGGAAGTCTTGCGGGAACAAAGCATTAAGATTGGGGACGACGATAAAATCATTCCAAAATTAAGTGAGCAGATACAGGATGGTATGGAAATAGTTATTGACAGGGCCTTTGAAATAAAGCTCATAGACGGACAAGAGGAAAAAAACATATTTACCACACAAACCAACGTAAAAGACTTGATAGATTCACTTAATATAAAACTCGGAAAAGAGGATAAAATTAAGCCGAAACTGGGGGAACCTATCAAAAAAGGCCGGGTAATTGAAATTACCAGAGTTTCAAAGGAAGTTGTGATGGAAACCCAAGAGTTGCCATTTCAGACGGTATTTAAAAACAACAGCAAACTGGAAAAAGGAAAGATCCAAAGAATCCAGGAGGGAAAAAAAGGATTAAAAGAGATAAAACTTGAGATCCTTTATGAAAATGGCGCGGAGGTTGGGAGGGAAGTTATCGAAGAAAACATTATTGAAAATGCTGTTAACGAAATCATTGAAAAAGGGACGTTAACTATGGTAGCAACCTCCAGAGGGAATGTTACAAGACATTCCGATTCCGGAAGTAGCACAAAGCCTTCCGGTGCCAAGACCTTAACTATGACAGCAACGGCATATGATTTAAGCTTTCAAAGCACGGGGAAAAAGCCCGGGGACAAATATTATGGTATAACGGCAAGCGGCACAAAACTGAGGCCGGGTGTAGTAGCCGTAGATACCGGCGTAATTCCTTTCGGTACTAAGCTTTATATAGAATCTACCGACAAGACCCCGGATTATGGATATGCCAGTGCGGAAGACAGGGGCGGTGCCATCAAGGGAAACAAAATTGATCTTTTTTTTGAAGACCCCCAGGACGTAAGAAGATTTGGCAGAAGGACAGTAAAAGTGCATATATTAAAATAGGTCGGGTTGTCCCGACTTATTTTTTTACAATTTTACTTACAAGAAAGCAGGTGGAAAACATGGGCAAAATATCATCATCGAAAAAGGTGTGGGAAATAATAAATAAGCATGGATTCAGATTTTCTAAGAGCCTGGGGCAGAACTTTTTAGCGGACCAAAACATATTAAAAAAAATAATTGAAGCTGCGGAAATAACAGAACAGGACTGTATCATAGAAGTAGGCCCGGGCATTGGCAGTTTAACCCGATACATAGCGGAATCGGCAAAATCCGTAGTGGCAGTTGAAATTGATAAAGACTTGATTCCTATTTTGGAAGATACACTGGGTGATTATTCTAATATAGAAATAATCAACGAAGATATTTTAAAAATAGATTTACATAAACTGATCAGCGAGAGATTTGAGGGCCAAACGGTTAAAGTGGTTGCAAATCTCCCGTATTATATAACAACCCCTATTATTATGAAATTTTTAGAAGAAAAGGTTCCTGTGGATTCCCTGACTATTATGGTCCAAAGGGAGGTTGCACAGCGTATGCAGGCTTCGCCCGGAACAAAGGAATACGGTTCACTTTCTATTGCGGTACAGTACTATTCCAATCCCGATATTCTATTAAATGTGCCCCGAACAGTATTTGTTCCGCAGCCCAATGTGGAATCCGCAGTTATAAGGTTGGAAATATTGAAAGAACCCAAGGTTCATGTACAAAGGGAGGACCTGTTTTTTGCTTTGGTGAAGGACGCCTTCGGCAAGAGGAGAAAAACTATACTTAATGCTTTGAGTACGGGGGATCTCAGGTTAAATAGGGATTTATTAAAAGAGGTACTGTGCAAAAACAATATAGATAAAAATCGCAGGGGAGAGACCCTGACCATCGCAGAATATGCACTTTTATCCAACAACTTGGCAGAAATATATAATAATTTGTAAATTATCTTTCACTCCTTACATATATTGATTATATAGACGTTTAAAAGGGGAGGAAAGAAATGATGGAAAGGCGATACAGACGATACTTTATTATATTTGAACTGGAAGACAAAAACTTTGGTACTTTCGTAGGCGAAGAAGCAAAAGGGCATGCAAAAATTGAAATCAAAAATAACAGGGGACTGCTGTCTATTTACTGCCAAAACTTAGGGGCCGACGACGGCAATAAATATCAGTGGTACTTAATTGACATGAAAACGGAGGAGGCACCTACCATAGTGGAAATTGGACCTATGGAAGTGGATAAAAGAGGAAAAGGTGAACTAACTTGTGAATTTGATGTGGACAACGTGAAAGGGTCCATGGAGAAAATGGATAATTTTGATGTGCTGGCACTGGCTGTGCAAAATGGGGACGGAAAAGATGAATTATGTACTCCCTTGGTGGGTTACATGAACAAGGACAGACCTGCTACACACGTATGGAAATATGCATTGGGCGAATACCTGCATATTCCCGTAGGCGATGAGGAAACGGCCCGGGAAGAAAAAACAGTACAGGTCTACCAACCCATGGAAGAAACTGCAGGGGAGGCGGAAAAGCCTGAGGAGGAAATTGTAGAAGAGGTGGAAGAATCCCAAGAAGAAATTCCGGAGGAAAAACCTGAAGAAACTGGGGAAGAAATTCCGGAGGAAGTTGAGGAAAGGGCGGGAAGGCCTGATGAGGAAATTGTAGAAGGTGAGGCAGTAGGAGAAACTGAGGAAATAGGTGAAAAAACCCCGGAGGAAACTATAAAAGAAACAGCAAAGGATACAACAATGGAAGCTACAGAAGAAATCAAGAGGAAGATTAAGGAAGAGTATGAAGATGGATCATTTATTAAAACCGGGTCTGAACAGGAAGATGATGGATCCGTGGATGATGATGTAAAAATTGAAGAAACCGAGGACAGTCATAAGGATCAAATGCAATTATATATAGAAAATGCGTTGGAGGACTTCCCTAAAATAGAACCCTTTGCCGATAAATTAGAAGGCTATTCCTGGTGGCAAGTTCCTTATGATGCCCAAACCATGTATGGACCTTTTATGCCTTTTATTCTATACTTAGACAGTTTGGATGAACCCGAAGGCCATCATATTGCTGAAATATTACAGGCGGTCAGCATACAAAAACATCATATATTCGGTATTTGCTATGATGAAAACGGCAGAGCAAAATACTATGCCTATGGTATACTGGACAGAAAATTATTTCCGGAACAGCCATTCGGATTAAGCGAAACCCTTACTTATTGGCATCCTTGTGATGACGTGCCTACCAATATAAAATCCTATGGTTATTGGATCCTGACACTCGACCCGGAGACAGGAAAATTAACCAAATATAAATAATTATAAGTTGGATTTTTTCGAGCGGGATATAAACATTTGAAACATTTCAGATATTATAAAATAAAATATAAAAAAGAAGGTTCTTTTTGTATTATTCTTAACAATACAAAAAGAACCTTTTGTTATGTCCCGTTATATTTTTTCAACCACTGTATCTTCGCAATCGGCAATAAAAGAAGGTTATAATAAAAATACTATTCATATTTTTAAGATTCCGATACCCCTAATATTTTGGTGATTCCTACATCCCGGCAATTTTTATTTAATCCATAAAATAATTCCTCCGATAATTAACATACCGATTATTACCGCACAAACATAAATATGATTTTTCTTCATTATTAAAAATCGCATTATTTCACCCCTTATATACAAAGTCCCCTCCTAACAACAATATATTTATGTTCAAGGTGCTTTATGCCGGGTAGAGCCGGGGTTGGGAATGGAATCTGCCAATTGTTCTGTGGAGAGGGTTTCCCTTCACCAAAAGTATAATGGTTTCATCCATAAAAATTTAGATTAATTATCAATAGATTATTTTATCGAAATTTGTTATAATGAATTGAATACATGCTTTGGATATGTACAAACAACTTATCCGATGTTTAATGTACCTTGTTGCTATAATTTGTTCCTATTTGATTAATTGTATAAGGAAGTGGATAAAGTGAAAATATTTTGGAAGGTATTTATAATTACTTTTCTTGTTTTTGTTCTTATATTCAGTGGACTTGTTTGGTCCTTTGACAAATATATGAAAGAAAACAATTCCTCCGAATTACCGGTTGTAATCATTAACGATAAAAATAGCGGAAATGGTGCAGAACTGGATAAGCTTTTTGAAAATAGTGCCAGAGTAAATTTTATTGTTTTGGGATTGGACGGTCCGAGAAGTGATTCAATGATGTTTATGTCATTCGATCCTGAAAACAAAGCATTGGATATTATATCCATACCCAGAGACACCTATTTGGTGAGAAAGGGATACAACAGAGCGGATCAAAAAAAGATAAATTCCGCCTATGGAGCCCATGGGGCCAGAGGGGTAAAAACAGTAGTCAGCAGTCTACTGCACAGTGTTCCTGTTGATTATTACATAACCCTCACCTACAAAGGGGCGGAAGCCATAGTTGATTCCATAGGTGGGGTTCCTATATATATTCCGAAGAGGATGGAATATGATGATATATATTCAAAACCTCCACTTCATGTTCGTTTCGAGGCAGGCCATCATGTATTGAATGGAAAACAGAGCGTGGAATTTTTGCGTTATCGCCAACCTAATAAGGGGAGCGGAGCTTTGGACAGGGACGGAGATCTGGGCAGAATAAAAGCGCAGCAGGAATTTGTGCAATCTGCAATGAAAAAAGTATTGGGTCCCAGATTGCCTAACGCAATAAGTACCGCATTCAGACATGTGAAAACGGATATACCTTTGAAATCCGCCATGAAATATGCTTTGGATGCAATAGGTCTTAAAACCGATGAAATAGATATGTATACACTTCCGGGGGAACCCCGTCGTGAAAGAACGGGAGACTTCTTTTTCCATGATCCTGCGGAAACGAAAGAACTTTTACTTGAAATTTATTCAAAAGGTACAAAGTAAATCGGCTGAATCCTTGTTGACAAGGTTTTGCATATTAAAGGGCAGACTTTAAAGTCTGCCCTTTTAAAATTCGATTATTGTTTTTCCTATATGATAAACGTCACCTGCACCCATAGTTAAAATAATATCCCCGGATTTCATGTTCTCATAAATGTATTTGGATATCTCGTCAAAATCCTTCATATAATAAACATTGCTTTCGGAATTATGTTTTTTAATTTCATCTGCCAGAACTTCGCTGCTGATCTCTCCCGTATCAATTTCCCTTGCTGCATATATATCCGTTATTATTATATGATCCGCATCATCAAAGGACATTGCAAAGTCATCCAGCAACGCTTTTGTACGGGTAAAAGTATGTGGTTGAAAGACACACCAGATTTCCCGATGAGGATAGTTGCGTGCGGCCTCCAATGTGGCTTTAATTTCAGTAGGATGATGAGCATAATCATCTATTATCTTACATCCTTTAACTTCACCCAGAAAATCGAACCTTCTATGTATTCCTTTGAACTTTTTAATATGTTCCTTGATGTCGGATGGATTCACACCAAGTATGTACGCTGTAGCGATAGATGCCAAAGCGTTATATACGTTATGTCTTCCGGGAACATTCAATTCAAATGTGCCTAAATCCTTATCTTCAAACATTACATTAAAGACGGGAAGACCCTTTTCGGTAAAAGTAATATTTTCGGCTGAAAAAGTACTGTTGTTGTTAATTCCGTATGTGATTAAATTACATCGTGTGTTATGTATTATATCCTCTACATTTTCATCATCTTTGTTGGCTATTAAAAAACCTTCTTCAGGGATTAAATCGACAAATTGTTTGAATGCATGTTTTATATGATCAATATCCTTAAAGTAGTCTAAATGATCCTCATCAATATTTAATATAATGCCGATAAAAGGGAAAAACTTCAGAAAGCTTTCAACATACTCACATGCTTCTGTAATAAAATGCTCACTTTCTCCGATTTTAACATTGCCGCCAATTTCATTCAGTTCCCCACCTACAAATATTGTAGGGTCCAAGTCAGCATGCTCCAAAATTAAGGAAACCAATGATGTTGTTGTTGTTTTGCCGTGGCTTCCTGCAACGGCAATGGATTTGCTATAGTTTTTCATTATGAGGCCCAGCATTTCAGCACGATCAATTTCAGTGATATTTAACTGTTTTGCCCTGACACGTTCACAATTATCTTGTCTTACAGCAGCCGTGTACACCACCAGGTCGGGATTTTGTATGTTGTTACTGCTGTGGCCGATAAAAATTTCCGCCCCGTGGTCTCTCAAATTGTCTAGTATTTTAGAATCCCTCATATCTGATCCGGAAACCCTATAACCGTGACTTATTAAGAGTCTGGCAATAGCACTCATGCTAATACCGCCAACACCGATTAAATGTATATGTCGGTTTTGGTTTTGGTTTATATCTAATGTAATCAAAGTAGTCACTTCCTTTACATGAGGTTATTTATTATTATTACCAAGTAAA
Organism: uncultured Alkaliphilus sp.; assembly: GCA_964406195.1. Taxonomy (GTDB): domain Bacteria; phylum Bacillota; class Clostridia; order Peptostreptococcales; family Natronincolaceae; genus JAAZJW01. The sequence continues at coordinate 8,997 of CAYOQX010000065.1, forward strand.
TATTTTTATATTAATTATACATATATATTTTATCTTCATAATAATAGGTATGAAACTCTATTAAGTATAATAACATAAAAGTAAAACAAATTGGATGTATAAAGTATCTTCATTATATCAACCTGCCTGTTTTTTAGATGGATATATAGTGTTTCGAGGTTTTGGGATAAAATATAACGAAATTCCCTGAGATAATCCCTCCTTCCCCCTTAATTGCAAAAAATTCCTGAAGATTTCTTTAAATTTACAGAATAAAAAGAAGGAAAATCAAAAAATATGGAGAATATGGAGAATAAGATTGGTTAGGTTGATAGGACAAGACTTATG
>CAYOQX010000066.1:0-4185 GCA_964406195.1 uncultured Alkaliphilus sp.
ATGGGAGTATAAAATGTATAATTTAGAAAATTTAAAATACGATGAAAAAGGATTAATACCTGCAATAGTACAGGATATACATACAAAAGAGGTTCTGATGCTTGCTTATATGAACGAGGATTCTCTCAAAAAGACCCTGGGCACAGGGGAAACCTGGTTCTGGAGTCGGAGCAGGGGAGAACTGTGGCATAAAGGGGAGACATCGGGACATATTCAAAAGGTAAAGAGTATAAACTATGATTGTGACGGGGATACCCTTTTGGTTGAGGTGGAACAGAGGGGTGCGGCATGTCATACGGGAGCCAGAAGTTGCTTTTTTAACCTGCTATATCTTTTTGAAGACGGCATAGTAAAAAACCCGAGTTCAGATATTATAGAAAGACTGTATAAAATCATCACGGACAGAAAAGAAAATCCCAAAGAGGATTCATATACAAACTATCTATTTGACGAAGGGTTGGACAAAATTTTAAAGAAGGTTGGGGAAGAATCGGCTGAAGTTATAATAGCGGCCAAAAATCCCGATAAAAATGAGCTTATTTATGAAACCGGGGATTTATTATACCACCTTTTGGTGTTGTTAAAAGAGAAAGATGTTATTCCCGAGGAAATTTTTGCGGAACTGAATAACAGATTTAAATAAAGAGGTGTGGAACGGTTTGTTTTCGCATGTATTTTTAATGTTTAAAACAGTGAGGAATCCTTTAATCCTTAAGATTCTTCACTGTTTTTTTAATTTATACTGTTTTTTAACTTATTTAGATATATAGGTTTTTACCGGCGCGGGACAAAAAGTTTTTCAAATTATCTTGGAATGCAGATTACCTGACCTATCTGCAAAGCATTTGGATTTATACCCGGGTTGGCCGCCATTATTGCATCCACCGTTGTATTAAATCTTATTGCAAGGGTAAAAGGTGTGTCGCCGGCCCTTATAGTATAAGGAGATGTTCCCGACGGGCAGGTTTGCGGAGGTACTGTACCGCAGTCCACACCGAGTGCGGTCCATGTTCGTACACCCACTATCCCGTCCACAGCGATATGCGTATCCCTCTGGAAGACCATAACGGCGGTTCGTGTTTGAGAACCGAAAATACCGTCAACGGAACCCGGATTATATCCTTGATTTATTAAAAGTTGCTGCAGGTGCTGTACCGAGGCACCTCTGCTTCCGATACTCAATACGGGACAGGGTGCTGTCGGCGGCGGTGTAGGTCTTCCCGTAGGTATGCAAACCGTCTGGCCTATGGACAGCCTGTCCGGATCCACTCCCGGGTTGGCTGCCAGTATGGCATCCAGCGAGATGTTGCGTTCTACGGAGATTCTGTAAAATGTATCCCCGGGCCTTATGGTGTACGGGGCAGTACCGCTTGGACAAGAACTTTGGCTATATTGCATTACTCAATCCCTCCTTTTATAAAATATATACTGCAAAACTACAGTCCTATAAAACACATACTGCAAAATTACGGTATACTTTATTATATTGGGATAAAGTAAATTGGTGCTAAAGACCGAAAAATTCACTGAAATCTGTTGACATGATATCCGCATACTTATTATACTTATTAAAATAAACATGTTGGAGAATGAAAGAATGGAGGAAGGATATGAAATTGGATGTTACTGAAATAAAAAAACTGGTACCCCACAGATATCCATTTTTGCTTGTGGATCGTATTATAGATATGGAGCCCGGTAAAAAGGCGGTGGGTATAAAGAATGTAACCATAAATGAACCTTTTTTTCAGGGGCATTTCCCTGAAAAACCTATAATGCCCGGGGTTTTAATAGTAGAGGCAATGGCACAGGTGGCATCGGTTATTTGTATGGGGCTGAAAGAAAACAAGGGCAAACTCGGGGTGTTTGCAGGCATAGACAAATGTAAATTCAGAAGGCAGGTAGTGCCCGGGGATACTATTCGCATGGAAGTTGAGATGACCGCCCTGAGGAGGGGTATCGGAAAGGCGGAAGCAAAGGCATATGTGGGAGATGAACTTGCCTGTTCCGCAAACCTGACATTTGCATTGATTGAAACCTAGGGAATGCTGCGGTATCTTTTATGTTACCCGGGGAGCGGATTTGAGAGATTTTGCTGTGTAAAATTTATAATATTATGAGAAAAGATGGTGGATATGAAAATACTCATTATTGAAGATGAAAAACTGCTGGTGAAAGGGCTGAGAAAAAGTCTGGAGCAGGAAGGTTTCAGGGTATCGGCGGCATATGACGGGCAGGAAGGGATAGATGTATTTGAAACCGGGGATTTTGATTTTATTATACTGGACCTGATGCTTCCCAAGATTGACGGTATTTCCGTGTGCCGTCATATAAGGCGATATTCGGACATACCTATAATCATGTTGACGGCCAAGGATGGGGATATAGACAAAATATTGGGTTTGGAACTCGGTGCCGATGATTATATGACAAAACCGTTTAATACCAGGGAACTCATTGCACGGATCAGGGCAATTGCCAGAAGGATGGAAAAAGTCGAGAAAAACGATGAGGTTGAAAGCAGTATCTATAAGGCGGGAGGCCTGAGGGTGGATGTGGACTCCAGAACCGTATACAGCGGCGACACCAAAATAGATTTGACCCCAAAAGAATTTGACATACTGGAACTTTTGATCAGGAACAAAGGGAGGGTTTTCCCCAGGGAGAAAATTTTCGAACTGATTTGGCAGGAGCCGTGTTTGGATACGCGCACCATAGATGTACATATTAAAAACCTGAGGGATAAACTGAAGGTGTTGGAGCCGGATAAGGATATGATAGAAACAAAATGGGGAGTCGGGTATTATTTCAAAAAGGATTGATACTATTCTGAAAAACCGGTGCAGTACCACCGGGCAGATGCCGTACCCAAGGGTTAATACAGTGCTAAAGGACTGATACCATGCTTTTATCTATTAGACGAAAAATTATTTTAATATATATACTTTTAATACTGATCCCCCTGGTTATTGTAAATTATATGGCTGTTGAAAATATTAGAAAATCCACATTTAAGGATATAGAGGTGGACTCTCTTAAAACCGCCAATATTATTAGCGACCTGAGCAAAAGTAATATGAATAATCCGGTGGATTTAAAGAGGACGGTAAAGCGATATTCATCCGCATTGGATGAGAGGATTGTTGTATTGGACAAGGATTCCCGCATATTGGCGGATAGTTTTCACACTTTGGAAAACAAAACTATTAACAACGCGGAAATAAAGGGGGCCCTGAATTTAGAGGAAAAAATCGGATATTATCGCAACGAGGAAGATAAAAATATTTTACAGGTTGCAGTACCTATATCCGCAGCAAATGAAAGCCGCCGGGCCGTAGGCGCGGTTCTCGTGTCCGTAAATATAGATGATTCGATTAAACATATTAAGGACCTCAGATTCAGACTTATAAGTATATCTATGGGAGCGGCGGCGGTAAGTGTGATGGTTGCAGCCGCGGTAGGCAACAAAATGTCCGACCCCATAGTTGAACTTTCCGGGGCCGCCAGAAAAATCGAGCAGGGTGAATTCGGGCATACCGTTGATATCAAAAGCAAGGATGAGATAGGAAAACTGGCTGAGAATTTTAATCTGATGAGCAAGGAACTTTATAAAATAGACAGGAGCAGAAATCAATTTATAGGGGATGTTTCCCATGAACTCAGAACCCCTTTGGCATCTATAAAAGCATTGATTGATTCTCTGCTGTACGGGGAAAATGACATAGAGGTTTATAAAGAATATTTGGGTGATATGGATTCGGAAATAGACAGGCTTACCAATCTTATACAGAAATTGCTGAATCTGACCAAAATAAGGGAGCAAAAACTGAGTCTTGAAGAATCCGTATTGGAAGAACTGATAGCGGAAAGCGTCAATGTGGTAAAACCGATGGCCCAAACCTCGGACGTACGGATTGAAATTGACATAAGGGACAATCCAGTAGTACTGTGCGACCCTGAGAGAATAATGGAAGTGCTGATAAATATTATAGATAATTCACTGAAATATATGGATATGTCAAAACCTGATAAGCATATCAATATTACGGGAAGGGACGGAACCGACTGTTATTTGCTGAACATTGAGGACAACGGTATAGGTATTGCTAAAGAAGACCTTGAATTTATTTTTGAGAAATTCTACCGTTCCGATGTTTCGCGGTCGCGGGATACGGGAGGAGCCGG
>CAYOQX010000066.1:4195-9171 GCA_964406195.1 uncultured Alkaliphilus sp.
GGATAGGACTTTCCATAGTTCATAATATTTTGGAAGCCCATGATTGGGATATAGAGGTGGAAAGCAAACCGGGCCAAGGTACAATGTTTAAAATTAAAATTCCCGACAGGTTTCTATCGGTTTCATAATAGTTCTCCGACCTGTTGCAAAATTCTTTCCGGAAAAGCCTTGCCTGCGTAAATAGGCGGGGGTCGGTTTCTTAACAATTTTTTAACATTGCTTGAACCGAATCTTTAAAATTATATACTATAATGAAATTAACCGGCCGGGAGATTGATTTTCAAATGTGATTACTTGTCCCATAACGGGTAAAATAAAAAAAGGACCGCATCATGTAACATAATGTATGAACTGATGAGTAGAATAGTGATAAGGACATGCAGGGAATACAAGTAAGCAGGTGAAAGGTATAGCCGGACGGGCAGTAAAGCACAGACAGATAAACGAAAAATGCAGCATGGCAAGCGGTAAAGCACAGACAGATAAGTGAAAGTGTAGCAGGTGAACAAAAAAGTATAAGGAGTTGAGAGGATATGAAGAGATTAGCATTATTTTTATTGGTTGTTGTTATGGTACTTTCATCGGTTGCATGCAGTGCCCCGGAGGCCAATGGAAACAGCGACCTTGAGGATAACAACACGGGGAACGATACTGAAGGGAACAATACGATTGGGGATAATACCGACGATAACACTATAGTGGACCCGGAACCCGAGGGAGAGACAAAGACGGTAAAACTGTACTTTGCCAATCAGGAATATATACTGACAGGTGATGAGAGTTTGGATGCAATCATATCCGTTGAAAGGCAGGTTAAAATAAAGGATAGACCTATAGAGGAAGTTATATTGGAAGAATTGCAAAATGAACCTGAGGAAGAGGAACTGACAACAATAGTGGAAAAAGTTGAGGTATTGAGTGCTGAAATAGCGGAAAATACGGCCTATGTCAATCTGTCCGGTGAAAATTTGCACGGAGGTTCTTTGGAAGAATCATTGATCCTGCAACAAATTGTATTTTCTTTGACGGAATTGGAAGATGTGGACCGGGTACAATTCTTAGTGGACGGAAGTAAGCGCGATTCCCTGATGGGACATATATCCATAGAGGAACCGCTAGAGAGACCTGATATTTAATCCGTCGGTAATAATAGAGGCGATAGCCTCGGCCATAGACATAACAAAATGGAGGCGAATATTGTGTATTACAAGAGAAATATCGGACCTGAAGGCCTCCACTATTCCGACAATAGTAATATCCCCTACGGCAGGCAGTTTTTTCCCGACACCTTTGCCTGGTTTAAGGGGACCCTTTCTTATTATGATATTGCCAATCTTATTTTCACGGCCTAAGGAAGCATCTACAGCGATTATAAAAGCCTGTGGATGCTTAGTTTTTATCTTTTTCAGACTGCTTGAAATGTTCAGGGCATGTACGGGATGCTCCAATGTACCGTATACGGGAAAACCCGCATCGGATTCCTGTAAAATAGTACCCGTCAGCGGTGCCAGGGCGTCGCCTATGCATTTGTCCGTACCTATGCAGAGTATTAAAGGATTGCCGGTAACATTAAGCGACAGATACCTTGAGAGCCTTTTTACGGAAAAGGGATTTTCGAAATGCCCCATACAACCTAAAGTGTCTCCGAAATATTTTTTTATTTGCATTCTCTATAAATACCCCCCATAGTAAATATATTGGAAGTGTTTTAACATTATTCCAAAGACCCGGGTTGTAAATATTCAACAAAAAATCATAGACCCGGGCATTCCGTAATATTCATTTATAGAGTGAATATATTGCATATTAATATGCGGTAGCAGAGGTGGTAAAATGGAGAAGTTTTTAGATATAATCACCAAGGAGCTTATTTTATTATTTATTGCGGCACTTCCGCTGTTGGAACTGAGGGGGGCTATTCCCATCGGGGTGTCTATGGGGATGAGTCCCGTACACGCTACTGTTATAAGTATCCTGGGAAGTTTGATTCCCGTTCCCTTTTTGTTATTTTTTTTGGAACCTGTTTTTATATATCTGAGGACAGTGGATTTATTCAGGGGTACTGTAGATAAAATGGTGAAAAGGACAATAAAAAAGGGGGGGAATATAGAAAAGTACAGAATTATCGGACTGATAATTTTTGTTTCCATACCGTTGCCCGGCACCGGTGTATGGACCGGCAGTCTGGCTGCAATACTATTTAATATACCGAGGAAACAAGCACTTCCCGCCATCGCGCTGGGGAATTTTATAGCAGGTATTATTGTATTTATACTGAGTTATATTGTAGTGAACATCTGATATTAAAGTAATGAGTTTTTTACATCCAAAGGTGGGAAGGTAATAGTGACCAACAAAAACCGGAAACATCGCAAAATCAGTTATTTTTTGGAAAATATAAATATTGACACATAATGCAGCTAGTGCTAACATTAATTTTAGCAATGATAAAAAATGAAAATTCTAATTGTCTTGTCAGAAACGGCGGTAGACAGGCCTTAGAGAGTAATAGGAGGCAAAAATATGACTAAAAAACTATTTACTTCTGAATCAGTTACAGAAGGACATCCCGATAAAGTATGTGATCAAATTTCAGATGCAATATTAGATGCTATTTTGGCAAAAGACCCGGAAGCCAGGGTGGCCTGTGAAACCAGTGTTTCCACAGGACTTGTATTGGTTACCGGTGAGATAACGACTGATTGTTATGTTGATATTTCCAAAATAGTAAGAAAGACTGTGGAGGAAATAGGTTATACCAGAGCAAAGTACGGCTTTGATGCGGACACTTGTGCGGTGCTGACCGCTTTGGATGAACAATCCGCGGATATTGAAATGGGCGTGAGCAAATCCCTGGAGAGTAAAATGGGGGAGTGTGAAAATGATATAGGGGCAATAGGGGCCGGTGACCAGGGATCCATGTTCGGATTTGCCTGTAATGAAACCCCGGAGCTTATGCCGCTGCCTATTTTACTTGCACATAAACTTGCCAAAAGGTTGGCCGATGTGAGGAAAAACCACACATTGGATTATTTGAGGCCGGACGGCAAAACTCAGGTGACCGTAGAATATGATGAGGACGACATGCCTTCCAGAATCGATACTGTTGTTATATCCACACAGCACAGTCCCGAGGTTGATAAAAAGACAATTGAGAGGGATATAATAGAGCATGTTGTGAATAAGGTTATTCCTATTGAATTATTGGATGAAAACACAAGATATCTTGTTAATCCAACGGGACGCTTTGTTATCGGAGGTCCTTTGGGCGATGCGGGACTGACGGGGAGAAAAATAATAGTGGATACATACGGAGGGTATGCACGCCACGGGGGAGGGGCTTTTTCAGGAAAGGACCCGACCAAGGTGGACCGTTCGGCAGCCTATGCGGCCAGATATATAGCCAAAAATATAGTTGCGGCGGGACTTGCGGACAAATGTGAGATAGGACTGGCCTATGTTATAGGTGTGGCAAAACCCGTATCCATATCCGTTGAAACCTTCGGTACCGGCAAAATAAGCGACCCGGAGCTTACAAAACTTGTGGACAAGCATTTTGATTTGAGACCTGCAGCCATTATAAGGGACTTGGACTTGAAAAGACCCATATATAAGCAGATTGCCGCTTATGGGCATTTCGGAAGAGAAGGTTTAGACCTTGCCTGGGAGAGAACCGACAAGGCCGAACTGCTGCGCGAAGATGCGGGACTATAGTACGGCAACGGGTACAAAAATTGTTGCCTGTACAAACTTGCGTACAGCTCCAACCATTTTATGGACGGGGTGTTCTTCCTCTTGAAATAAAAGGGGCGACCTGAGGTCGTCCTTTTTGGTTTTTAGGCCGTAATTGTAACAATATGATATAATATAGAAGAATTTGATAGTCAGGGGGGAATATAGTGGTCGAATTGGAAGGAACTCTCGTAGAAATAATATTTCAAAATGAATCCAACGGATACCTTGTAGGTGTGTTGGAATGTGAGGAAGAACAAGTGACCGTAGTAGGATGCCTTCCTGCATTAAAAGAAGGGGAGGTAGTCTCGGTAAAAGGTAAGTGGACAATCCATCCCATATACGGCAGGCAGATGGATGTAAAAGAATACAGACACGTACGCCCTTCAACGAGAGAAGGGATTTTAAGGTATCTGTCCTCGGGAGTCATAAAGGGTATAGGCAAGAAAATGGCGGAGAGAATAGTGGACCATTTTGATATGGACACCCTGGAGATTATAGAAACCCAACCGAGGAGATTGACAGAGGTGCCCGGAATCGGTGAAAAGAAGATGCAGGCTATTATCGAGGCATTTGAGGAACAGAAAGAATTGAGGGAGATTATACTTTTCCTTTTTCAGCACGGTATCACCCCCGCATATGCAGTCAGGATATATAAAAAGTATGAAGAAAAAACCATACCTTATATACAGGAAAACCCCTATCGTTTGGCGGATGAAATCACAGGTATAGGGTTTAAGAGGGCGGACAATATTGCACGGACAATGGGAATTTCCCCAAATTCCAAGTATCGGATACATTCGGGAATCAGGTACACAATCAACACATTTCATAATGAGGGACATACATATGTATTGTATGATTCCCTGGTAGACAGGGCGGAAAAACTGTTGGAAGTGGGAGAATCTAAAATAGCGGAAGGAATACAGGAGATGGCCCTCGGACAGAAAATACAACTGGAAAGACAAAATGAAGGAACGGATCTCGGCCTGCTGCGGAACCCGGCGGAAAAATCGGATAGCGAAGAAAACCGGGAAATAGTGGTGTACTCCATGCCCTATTTCTATGCGGAAACCAATACTTGCAACAGGCTGATAGAACTGGCATACGGTGAACTTGATACACTTGAAATAGACCTTGAGAAGGAAATAGAAGAAATAGAGAAGGAAGATGAAATATTACTTGCGGACAATCAAAAAGAAGCCGTAAGACAGGCCGTGAACAACGGGGTACTAGTGATCACC
>CAYOQX010000067.1:0-9154 GCA_964406195.1 uncultured Alkaliphilus sp.
TTTCTTCTCTTGTCCTTGGAAGCACCCTCTGCAGGTCTAAGTTTATGCAACCTCATGTTCGCACCTCCTCAATTATATTTCCTCAACCTCTACCAGATGTTTAACTGTTTCGATCATACCTCTTATCTGAGGAGTATCCTTCTTTTCAGTTACCTGCCCTATCCTTCTGAGTCCCAGGGCTTCAACTGTTTTTCTTTGGCCCGGCTTTGCGCAAATGACGCTCCTAATCAATTTTATATTCAATTTCGCCATAACAATTTTCCTCCTACTCCAAGAGTTCTTCTACGGACTTGCCTCTCAGCTTTGCTACTTCTTCCGCTCTTTTCAGATTTTCCAATCCGTCCATTGCTGCGTTTACCATGTTTTTAGAGTTATTTGAACCTAAGGATTTCGCTCTGACATCCTGAAGGCCCGCCAGTTCTAATATTGTACGAACAGGACCGCCCGCAATGATCCCCGTACCTTCTACAGCCGGCATAATTAATACATTTCCCGCTCCGAAGCGGCCGTGGATTTCATGGGGAACCGTGGTTCCGACAATAGGTACATTGATGATGTTTTTCTTTGCATCTTCAATCCCTTTTCTGATAGCGTCCGGTATTTCCATTGCTTTTCCTGTCCCGGCGCCTACATGACCATTTTCGTCCCCAATAATGACCAGAGCAGAAAATCTGAAGTTTCTACCGCCCTTAACAACCTTGGTAACACGTTTTATATCAACAACTTGTTCCTTTAAATCAAGTTGGTTAACATCAATTTGATCACCGTGCATCCTTTTATCTCCTCCTTATTAAAATTTGAGCCCGCCTTCTCTAGCACCTTCCGCCAAGGCTCTGATTCTTCCGTGATAGATTTGCCCTCCACGGTCAAACACTACTTCTTCTATCCCTTTTTCCAGAGCTTTTTTGGCAACCGATTGACCGACCAATTTTGCTGCTTCAATGTTGCCGGTTGTTTCAACCTTACTTTTGATATCCTGTTCTAAAGATGAGGCGGCGGCCAATGTCCTGCCTGTTACATCATCAATCAGCTGGGCATAAATGTTTGTTAAACTTCTATATACATTTAACCTTGGACATTGAGGAGTTCCCATAATTTTATTACGGATTCTTTTATGCCTGGTTTGTCTTCTGATGTTTTTACTCTTCTTTTTCAGCATGTTATTTCACTCCTTTTCCTACTAAACTCCCGCCTTGCCAACCTTGCGCCTTATTATCTCGTCTGAGTATTTTATACCCTTTCCTTTGTACGGCTCAGGTTTTCTTAAATCTCTAATCTTGGCGGCATAGTTGCCTACCAGCTGTTTGTCGGCCCCCTTGATTAGAATTTCATTTTGAGAGGGGACTTCCACAGTTATTCCCTCCGGGTCTTCCATTTCCACCGGGTGAGAAAAACCCAGGTTCAGTACCAGTTTGTTGCCTTCTTTATTGGCCCTGTATCCAACACCTACAAGTTCCAGTTTTTTCTCGAATCCCTTGGTTACGCCCTCCACCATATTAAATAGAAGAGATCTGGTAAGCCCGTGAAGAGATCTGTGCCTTCTGTTATCAGTAGGCCTGCTAATATTAATTACATTGTCTTTTATTTCAAATTCCATATCCATGTCTAATTGCTTCTCAAGTTGTCCTTTTGCCCCTTTTACGGTGGCCAGATTGTTTTCATCTATTTTAACCTCTACATCTTTTGGTATTTCTATCGGTTTATAACCTATTCTTGACATATCAGCACCTCCCTGCAAACATAATTGTTGCTACCAGATGTAGGCAATAACCTCTCCGCCAACGCCTTCCCGTCTGGCTGCTTTGTCGGTAACTATACCCTTTGAAGTGGATATAACCGCAATTCCTAATCCGCCTAAAACCCTGGGAACTTCATCTTTTTTCACATATACCCTAAGGCCCGGTTTAGATATTTTTTTAACGCCTGTGATTACATGTTCTTTGTTTCTTCCGTATTTTAACTGCATTCTGATGATACCTTGTTTTCCGTCTTCTATGATATCAAACCCTTTTATAAAACCTTCTTCGAGAAGTATGTTTGCAATTTCTCGTTTGGAATTCGAAGCTGGAATATCAACGGTTTCATGTTTTGCTGTATTAGCATTTCTTATGCGGGTTAACATATCCGCAATCGAATCTGTCATAGCCATATCACATAACCCTCCTTCTCAAAACTCTACCAGCTCGCCTTTCTGACGCCCGGTATTTGGCCTTTATAGGCTAATTCTCTGAAACAAATACGGCAAATACCAAATTTCCTCAGATATCCGCGCGGTCTGCCACAAAGTTTGCATCTGTTATATTCACGTGTTGAATATTTTTGTTTTCTCCTTTGTTTTACTCTAAGAGATTTCCTTGCCACATTTTTCCCTCCTTGTTCTTTATTTTCTAAAAGGCATTCCCATTAATTTTAATAGTTCGCGACCTTCTTCATCGGTTTCCGCTGTAGTAACAAATACTATGTCCATGCCCTGAACCTTTTCTATTTCGTCATAATCAATTTCCGGAAAAATTATTTGTTCCCTAATGCCCAAAGCATAGTTTCCCCTGCCGTCAAAAGCATTAGGATTGACTCCCCTGAAATCCCTTACCCTCGGAAGGGCAATGTTTAATAATCTATCTGCAAACTCATACATTCTTTTTCCTCTGAGTGTAACTTTGGCTCCCACAGGCATTCCTTCACGGAGTTTGAAATTGGCAACAGACCTTCTTGCTCTCATTACTATAGGTTTTTGCCCCGATATGGATGCCAGATCTTTAACCGCTGATTCTATAGCTTTAGGATTCTCTTTGACTTCACCGAGCCCCATATTAATTACTACTTTTTCTATTTTAGGAACCTCCATCATGCTTCTGTATCCGAATTTATCCATCATGGCAGGAACAACTTCATTTTCGTACATTCCTTTTAGTCTAGGCATGTCTAAATGTACCTCCCTTCATGTACCCTTAGTCAATTGTTTCTCCGGTCTTTTTGTTTACTCTCACTTTTTGACCGTCTTCTAAAAATTTATATCCTACCCTGACCCCTTGGTCAGTATTTTTGTCCCATAACATAACATTTGATGCATGAATTGCAGCTTCCCGGTTGATAATTCCGCCCTGTTGAAGCTGTTGATCCGGCCTTTGATGTTTGGTTATGATATTTATGCCTTCAACAATTACTCTGTTTTCCTTTGGCAACACCTGAAGTACTTTTCCCGTTTTACCCTTGTCTTTTCCGGCTATAACCACTACCGTGTCACCTTTTTTAATGCGCATCTAAAAATACACCTCCCGATTACAGTACTTCCGGAGCTAATGATATTATTCTCATGAAACCTTTGTCCCTGAGTTCCCTTGCCACCGGCCCGAATATACGCGTACCTATGAGTTGTCCGTCTTCCTCAATTATAACGGCTGCATTTTCATCAAATTTTATATGACTTCCATCTTTTCTTCTGGTGGTGCTTTTGGTTCTTACTATAACCGCTTCGACAATCTGTCCTTTTCTGACAATTCCGCCCGGTGCTGCACTTTTAACTGAACAGACTACCACATCGCCAATTCTGGCATATCTTTTTTTGGTCCCACCTAATACACGGACACATAACAATTCCCTTGCTCCAGAGTTGTCAGCAACTTTAAGGCGTGATTCCTGCTGTATCATAAGAATACCTCCCTCTGCTACCAATATTACTTGGATTTTTCTATGACCTCGACCAGTCTCCACCTTTTGGTTTTGGATAACGGCCTGGTTTCCATAATTCTTACCTTGTCGCCTACTGTGCACTCATTCGCTTCATCATGGGCCTTAAATTTTTTGGTCCTTTTAATCGCTTTCCCATATAAGGGATGAAGGATTTGGTCCTCTACCAAAACTGCAATTGTCTTATCCATTTTGTTACCCACAACCCGACCCACTCTCGTCTTTCTCAGGTTTCTTTCCACAGATATTAACCTCCCCTCTGCATAAACCTTATATATTACGCTCTAGCCTGTTTTAATTCGTTTTCTCTGATTATTGTTTTAACTCTGGCAATATTTTTACGAACACTCCTGATCCTTAAAGGATTTTCAAGCTGGCCCGTTGCTAATTGAAAACGTAAATTAAATAATTCACTTTTTAATTCAGTCAGTGCCTGATCCAGTTCCTCATGAGTCATTTCTCTGATCTCATTAGTTTTCATTAGCTTCACCACCCCTTAATTCTTGTTCTTCACGTGTTACAAGTTTACACTTGATTGGAAGCTTATGTGTAGCGAGCCTTGTAGCTTCTTTGGCTCTCTCTTTTGAGATACCTGAGACTTCGAATAAAATTCTCCCCGGTTTTACAACCGCCACCCAATGTTCAGGTGTACCTTTACCGGCACCCATGCGTGTTTCCGCAGGTTTTTGAGTAACCGGTTTATCGGGAAATACTTTAATCCAAACCTTGCCACCTCTTTTAATATATCTGGTCATAGCAATACGCGCCGCCTCAAGTTGGTTTGAAGTAATCCATGCCGGCTCCAGTGCCATTAGACCGTAATCACCGTACGCAATTGTATTTCCCCTGGAGGCCTTTCCTTTCATTCTTCCTCTGTGGACTCTTCTGTATTTTGCTTTTTTAGGCATTAACATAAGCTATTCCTCCTTCCTGAAAGACATTTACCTATTTAGCCTTTTCTTTTCTGCCTCCTGAATCTCTTTTATTACCCTTTTTTGTTTTTTCATCTTTAGATTCTACTTCATCGATATCAGGAAGTATTTCACCCTTGTTTATCCAAATTTTCACTCCCAATTTACCGTAGGTGGTATTCGCCTCGGCAAATCCGTAGTCTATATCCGCTCTTAATGTCTGCAGCGGTACACTTCCTCTGCTGTATCCTTCCGTACGCGCCATCTCGGCTCCGCCGACCCTGCCCGATGTTGATACCTTAACACCTTTTGCGCCGGACCTCATGGCCCTCTGCATTGCCTGTTTCATCGCTCTTCTGAAGGAAATCCTTCTTTCCAGCTGAAAGGCGATGTTTTCGGCTACCAACTGTGCATCCATATCCGGATTTTTTACTTCCACTACGTTTACGGATACTTTCTTTTCAGTCAGATTTTCAAGGTTTTTTCTAAGTTTTTCAACACCCTGGCCGCCTTTACCTATAACCATACCCGGTTTTGCCGTATGAACATTTATTCTGATTCTGTTGTTGGCCGCTCTCTCTATTTGAATTCTGGAAATTCCGGATAAATATAGTTCTTCCTTAATAAAGTCACGAATTTTGTTGTCCTCTACGAGAAGATCGCCAAAATTCTTTTTGTCGGCATACCACTTTGTATCCCAATCTCTAATAACGCCAACGCGCAAACCGTGCGGATTTACTTTTTGACCCAATTCATTCTCCCTCCTTAAATTTCTTTTTCTTTTAGCACAACTCCTATATGACTCGTTCTTTTTCTGATAGCTGCTGCGCGACCAAAAGCCCTCGGTCTGAATCTCTTCATTATAGGACCTTGATTCGCATATATTTCCGAAATATATAAATTATCTGCATCCATACCATGGTTATTTTCAGCATTCGCCATAGCCGATTTTATCAGCTTTTCAATAACCGGGGCTGCTGCCCTCGGGGTGTATTTTAACATTGCCAATGCCTCATCGATTTGTTTACCCCTTATAAGGTTTGCTACCAATTGTACTTTTCTGGGTGCAATTCTTGCATATTTAACGACTGCTTTCGCTTCCACAACAACTATACCTCCTTCCCCGATAAAGAATTTAACTCTCGCCTAGCACATCTTCTTGTACTCTGGCTGTTTTCGAAACCTCGCCGTGTGCTCTGTGGATTCTTGTTATGGCGAATTCCCCAAGTTTATGCCCTACCATGTCTTCTGTGATATATACGGGAATATGCCTTCTTCCATCATGAACAGCGATTGTATGGCCGATCATCTGCGGATAAATTGTAGATGATCTGGACCATGTCTTAATTACCCTTTTTTCGTTCTTCTCGTTCATTTCTTCTATTTTTTTGAGGAGTCCCTTGTGGACAAAAGGCCCTTTTCTGACTGACCTACCCATTGTTTTTCCTCCCTTCAATAACCTGCCGTATTATTTCTTTCTTCGAGATACAATATACTTATCCGAATCTCTTCTGCTTCTGCGAGTCTTGTACCCGACTGTAGGTTTACCCCATGGTGTAACAGGAGACGGCATACCGATAGGTGCCCTTCCTTCTCCCCCACCGTGCGGGTGATCGCTCGGGTTCATAGCGGAACCTCTAACCTTCGGTCTTCTGCCCAGTTTTCGGCTCTTACCCGCTTTTCCGATAACAACATTTTCATGTTCCAGATTTCCAACTTGGCCTACTGTTGCCTTGCAAGTCGACAATATATATCTGACCTCGCCGGACGGCAATCTCACTCGTGAATACTTACCTTCTTTTGCCATCAGTTGGGCTGCATTACCCGCCGCCCTTACAAGCTGACCGCCTTTTCCGGGTTTCATTTCTATATTATGAATCTGTGTACCGATAGGAATGTTTTGAAGCGGAAGTGCATTACCTGTTGTAACATCCGCATCCGGACCGGATTCCACCATGTCTCCGACCTTCAAGCCGTTCGGCGCTATTATATATCTCTTTTCTCCGTCAAGATAATGGAGAAGCGCTATGTTGGCAGACCTGTTCGGATCATATTCTATGCTTGCAACCTTTGCCGGTACTCCATCTTTGTTTCTTTTAAAATCAACAATTCTATAATGCCTTTTTACTCCCCCGCCTCTGTGGCGTGTTGTCATTCTTCCGTATACATTTCTGCCTCCGCTTTTTTTAACGGGGCTTAACAATGATTTTTCCGGTTTTTTCTTAGTTACTTCTTCAAAAGTTGATACTGTCATGCGCCTTCTAGCCGGTGAAGTAGGTTTTAATTTCCTGATAGACATTCTGATTTCCCTCCTTCTTTTTTAATCAATTACATACCCTCGAAAAATTCTATATCCTTGCTCTCGGGTGTCAATTTTACAATGGCCTTTTTCCAGTCGGCGCGCTTTCCTTGGGTTGCACCCATTCTCTTAATTTTACCCGCCATGTTTATAGTGTTAACTTTTTCCACCTCTACGCCGAATATTTCTTCAACGGCCTGTCTGATTTCAATTTTATTCGCCCTTCTGTTCACAACAAAGGTATATTTCTTGTTTTCCATCTCAATCATACTGTTTTCGGTGATTATCGGTTCTATGATAATATCATGTGGATTTGTCATCAAGCGTACACCTCCTCCACTTTTCGAACAGCGTCTTCGGTGATAATAAATTTATCATATTTTAAAATATCATACACATTTAATGTGTTTACCGATGCTGTTTTGACTCCCGGAATGTTTCTGGCGGATTTAATAACCGCATCATTTCTTTCGCTCATTATTATGAGAGCCTTTTTGTCCGCATTTATATTTTTTAAGATGTTTGCCATTTCTTTTGTTTTCGGGGCATCCATATTCAGCTCATCCAGCACTATAAATTCATCGTTGTTTATCTTTGAAGTAAGTGCGGATTTCATAGCTATTCTCCTTGCTTTTTTAGGGAGTTTATAGCTATAGCTTCTGGGTTTAGGTGCAAATGCAACACCGCCGCCGACCCAAATCGGGGAGCGAATACTTCCTACACGCGCCCTTCCCGTTCCTTTTTGTCTCCACGGCTTTCTTCCGCCGCCCCTTACATCGGATCTTGTTTTTACCGATTGAGTTCCCTGTCTTCTATTTGCTAATTGGTTTTTTACAACCTCGTACATTGCATTTTCATTTACTTCCACTCCGAACACGTCATCGTTTAATTCGATTTCGCTGATCTGTTCTCCTGAAACGTTATATACAGCCACTTTAGGCATTTTGAAATCCTCCTTCCCCTGCCGGATTATTTATTTTGTTTTATGCTCCCTTTTATTGTAACCAAACCTTTTCTAGGTCCGGGTACCGCACCTTTTACAATTAACAGGTTTTTTTCGGTATCCGTCTTGATAACCTCAAGGTTTTTAATGGTTGTTTTTGTGTTGCCCATCTGTCCGGGCAGTTTTTTACCTTTGAATACCTTTCCCGGGGAAGCTGCCGCCGCCATTGCACCCGGCCCTCTATGGTATCTGGAACCGTGGCTGGCAGGACCCATGGCTTGCCTGTATCTCTTTATACTGCCCTGAAATCCTTTACCTTTGGTAATACCGGAAACATCAACTTTTTCTCCAACCTCAAAAAGGTCCGCCTTCAGTTCCTGACCGATTGTAAATTCCTCGGCATCTTTTACCCTGAATTCCCTCAGTGCTCTTTTCGGAGTAATGCCGGCTTTATCAAGATGACCTTTTTTCGGCTTGTTCAGGGCATTTTCTTTTACATCCCCATAGCCTATCTGTATGGCATTGTATCCGTCTGTTTCCGCAGTCTTTATTTGTGTTATAACATTTGATGTCACATCAATTACCGTTACCGGAACCATTGCCCCTTCTTCGTCAAACATTTGGGTCATTCCGATTTTTTTTCCGACTAAACCTCTCATTTTCATACCTCCTATTAATCTTACAGCGGATTAGTCTCTGCTAATCATACTAAGAATAGGATGAATTCATCTCTGTATCTTAGCTTTTTGCAAAATTTATAATTTAATTTCGATGTCGACCCCTGCCGGTAAATCCAGTCTCATCAACAGGTCTACGGTTTTTTGAGTCGGTTTTAAAATATCAATCAATCTTTTGTGTGTTCTCATTTCAAATTGTTCTCTGGCATCTTTATATTTATGAACCGCCCTTAAAACAGTGATTATCTGCTTTTCTGTCGGCAGTGGTACAGGGCCAGATATTTCTGCACCGCTTCTTTTTACCGTTTCAATAATTTTTTCGGCGGATTGGTCTAATACATCATGGTCATATGCTTTCAGTCTGATTCTGATTTTTTGGTTCTCTTTAGCCATTTGATTCCCTCCCTTTACACCGTATGCGGTTTTCTGCATACGATATGATCCAGGCCACACCGGTTGTTCGGATTTTTCATGTTTGCCGTGTTGTGTTCCTCGGGATATATGGACTACATTCCCCCTAACACATGTAAATTTAGAAGAAGAGACTACCCCTTCTTCTAAATTTTTAACATAACATCAGCTTTTTGGTTATTCAATAATACCGGTTACTACTCCGGCACCTACTGTTTTACCGCCC
>CAYOQX010000068.1:0-9053 GCA_964406195.1 uncultured Alkaliphilus sp.
AAACATAAATATGGTGAGGATAAGGTAGCACAGATAATTACATTTGGAACCATGGCTGCCAGGGCGGCTATCAGAGATGTCGGCAGGGTCATTAATATGTCATACAATGAGGTAGATAAAATAGCTAAACAAATTCCCTTTTCCATAGGTATGACAATAGACAGGGCAATTAATACAAGTCCGGAATTTAAAAAAACATATGAGGGAAACACGGAGGCAAAATATCTGATAGATATGGCCAAAAAGTTGGAAGGGTTGCCGCGACACGCGTCCACCCATGCGGCTGGTGTGGTTATATCTAAAAAACCTCTTAAGGAACATGTTCCCCTATATGTTCATGATGATAATACCACAACTCAATTTGCCATGGACACATTGGAAGAGTTGGGTTTGCTCAAGATGGACTTTTTGGGGCTGAGAACCTTGACCGTTATCAGAGATACTTTAGAACTCATTGAACAAAATCACAACATAAAAATAGATTTTTCCGATTGCAACTATGAAGATGAAGGTGTCTATGATTTAATCAGTAAAGGGGAAACCCTGGGAGTTTTTCAACTGGAGGGCAGCGGTATGATTCAATTTTTGAAGGAACTGAAGCCCGACTGTTTTGAAGATATTATTGCCGGGGTTTCCTTATACCGACCGGGCCCTATGGAATCTATTCCCGAGTATATAAAGAATAAAAACAATCCACAAAACATAAAATATATGCATGAGAGTTTAGAACCCATTTTAAGTGTAACCTATGGTTGTATGGTGTACCAGGAGCAGGTTATGCAGATAGTAAGGGATCTGGCAGGGTATAGCTATGGCAGATCGGATATCGTAAGGCGTGCGATGGGTAAAAAACAGATGGATATAATGGAACAGGAAAGGAAAAATTTTATACATGGAATAGTTAATGACAAGGGAGAGGTAGAGGTTCCGGGATGTATAAGAAACGGTGTACCTGAACACATTGGAAACAAACTATATGATCAGATGTTAGAATTTGCCAATTATGCATTTAATAAATCACACGGTGCGGCATATGCTGTGTTGGCATATCAGACAGCTTACCTGAAATGTCACTATAAAGTAGAATTTATGGCGGCACTTATGACCAGCGTTATAGGAAACACATCAAAAATAGTACAGTATATACAGGATTGCAAAAGGCAAGGCATAAAAATACTTCCTCCAAATATTAATAGAAGCTTTAGTAAATTTACAGTTGAGGATGAAGGTATAAGGTTTGCCCTGGGTGCTGTTAAAAATGTAGGTATAGGGATGATAGACAGCCTGGTGGAAATCAGGGAAAAGGAGGGTGAATTTACAAGTTTCCCGGATTTTTGTCAGAGGATGGAATCCAACCATATAAATAAGAGGGCCGTGGAAGGACTGATCAAATGCGGAGCTTTAGATGGTCTGGGTGCAAACCGAGCCCAATTGCTTTCAAGTTATGAAATAATTATCGACGGTATACAGCGTGAAAAGCGGAGAAAAATAGAGGGGCAAATAGATTTGTTTCAAATAGACAACAAAACGGATGACCCGATGAATCAGTTCAGTTTTCCAAATATACAGGAATTTAACGAAAAAATAAGATTGGGCATGGAAAGGGAGGTTGTAGGTTTTTATATAAGCGGACATCCCCTGTCGGAAATAGAAGAGGAATTGGAACGCATTGTTACAGCTAACAGTAATGAACTTTTGGATGCGATGGATAACCTGCAGGATTCAACCCTTAGGGATGGACAACCTATTGTGGTAGGCGGAATGATTGCGGAGGTAAATATTAAAACTACAAGAAACAATCAGATGATGGCGTTTGTGACCTTGGAGGACTTGTTTGGGAATATGGAGTGTGTTATATTTCCAAAACCTTTCAGATATTATAATAACCTTATACATGAGGAAAGTTTTGTGGTTATGGAGGGCAGACTGAACATAAAGGAGGAAGAACAGCCTAAAATTTTGGTTAACACAATAAATCCTCTGCTAAAAATGCCTGAAGACGAATCCGAAGACCAAAACACACAGGGAAATAAAAAACTGTATATAAAAATTAAAAGTAAAAAAGATTGGTGTTTGATTGAAAAAATAAAACCGACCCTAAGACAGTATGAGGGGGATACACCAATAATAATATATATAGAAGAAAGTGATAAGGGATTCAGGGCGGAAAGAGAATTATGGGTTAGATTAGACAAAAGGTTGATAGAAAAGTTGTTGGGCTTTTTCGGGGTTGAAAACATAAAAGTAATTTAATTTTCAAATATTATCAAAACATAGTACACAAAATACAATAAAACAATACAGAAATAAAAAAGGTCATATAGGGGGGTCAGGTTTTGAAAAAAATTGCAGTGTTAACAAGCGGCGGGGATGCACCCGGAATGAATGCAGCCATACGTGCAGTTGTAAGAAGCGGTATCTATAAACAAACCAAAGTTTTATCAATAAAAGAAGGTTTTAACGGTCTAATTAATGCACAGATCGAGGAAATGGACTTGTCTTCTGTGGCCGATATAATCCACAGAGGGGGAACCATATTAAAAACAACAAGGAGCAAAGAATTTAAAACCGGGGAAGGGCAAAAAAAAGCTATGAATGTAATTGAGGTTATGGGTATAGAAGGAATAGTAATAATAGGGGGGGACGGTTCCCTGAAAGGGGCCGAGGTCTTAAATTCCCTGGGCATACCTGCAATCGGCGTTCCCGGAACCATAGACAATGATTTAGGTTATACCGACTATACCATTGGTTTTGATACATCGGTTAATACTGTAATAGATGCTATCAGTAAAATAAGGGATACTTCAATATCTCACGGAAGGGCTAATATCATCGAAGTAATGGGCCGCCACTGTGGGGATATCGCCCTACACGCGGGTCTCGCAGGCGGAGCCGAAAGTATTATTATACCGGAGGTTGACTTTAGTATTGACGAGGTGTGCGAGAAACTTCTGAGAGGGAGGAACAGGGGGAAATTGCACAGCATAATTATATTGACCGAAGATGTTGGGGATCCTGTTGAGATAAGTGATGAAATCAAGGAAAAAACAGGTATTGAAACGAGGACCACAACATTAGGCCATATTCAAAGGGGAGGGAGCCCAACCGCTTATGATAGAATTCTGGCCAGTAAAATGGGAGCAAAGGCCGTAGAATTATTGCTGGAAGGAGCCGTTAACAGGGCAGTGGGAGTACGGGGTAAGAATATTATTGATATGGATCTGGAGGAAGCATTGAGTGTTAAAAAAATTTTTGATGTGGACAGTTATGAATTGGCAAGTGTATTGTCAATTTAACCGGCACATCCGGGGGTGGTTAAAATGAGGAAAACAAAAATTGTTTGCACCATTGGGCCTGCAAGTGAATCAAAAGATGCATTCAGGAAACTTGTACTGAGCGGGCTGAATGTTGCCAGACTCAATTTTTCACATGGGAATTATGAGGAACACGGGAAAAGGATAAACACAATAAAAGAGGTAAGGTGGGAGCTGGGGGAATCCGTAGCTATTTTATTGGACACAGTGGGCCCCGAGATTAGAACGGGTAGGTTCAAAAATTCTAAGGTAATACTCGAGGAGGGACAAGATTTTACCGTTACTACAAGGGATGTACCGGGGGATGGCACAATATGTAGTATAAGTTATGAGGGGCTTCCCGGAGACGTAAATGAAGGAGATATTATTTTGATAGATGACGGTCTTGTAGGACTCCGTGTCAAAAAAATAATTAATGGTACTGACATCGAATGTGTTGTAGAAAATGGCGGTGTAATATCCGACAACAAAGGGGTAAATGTACCTATGGTAAAACTTAATTTACCGGCTATCACGGAGAAGGATAAATCCGATATTAAATTTGGCATAAAAGAGGATGTGGATTTTATTGCCGCATCCTTCATAAGAAAAGCATCCGATGTCTTAGCTATCAGAAAAATTTTGGAGGACAATAATGTACATCATATCCAAATTATTTCTAAAATTGAAAATCAGGAGGGCTTGGATAATATAGACGAAATTATCGGAGTATCCGATGGAATAATGGTGGCAAGGGGGGATTTGGGCGTAGAAATTCCCACAGAGGAAATCCCGCTGGCCCAAAAAGAAATGATTGGAAAATGCAACATAGCCGGCAAACCCGTTATTACGGCAACCCAAATGCTGGATTCCATGATAAGAAATCCGAGACCTACCCGAGCGGAGGCAACGGATGTTGCAAATGCAATATTTGACGGCACAGATGCTATTATGCTGTCCGGAGAAACAGCCATGGGCAAATACCCTGTTGAGGCGGTAAAGACTATGAATAATATTGCGAAACGCACGGAAGAAGCTATTGATTATGAAAGACTGTTGGTTGCCAAGGCCGCTAAAAAAGAAATATTGGTAACAGACGCCATCAGTTTTGCAACGTGTAAAATGGCTGCGGATCTAGGGGCTTCAGCTGTCCTGACAGCTACATCCTCAGGGCTTACGGCCAGGATGGTATCCAAATTCAGACCCGGGGCAACAATTGTAGCTGCTGTAACAAATGAAAGTATCAGGAGAAAACTGTCCTTGAGCTGGGGGGTATATGCTGTACGAATTGAACGGTTTCATTCTACTGATGACGTAATAACGGCTTCTGTAGATGAGGCTTTGAAATCCGGGTTTATTAATAATGGAGACCTTGTGGTTATTACAGCCGGGGTACCTGTAGGAGTGTCGGGCACAACAAACCTGATTAAGGTTCATACTGTAGGAGAGGTTGTGTTATCCGGAACGGCAATAGGAGATAAATCAGTTACGGGAAAAGTAGTTATTGTACGCGATAGTGACGATTACGATAAGGTAGAGGATGGGGACATTTTAGTAGTAGAATATACGGATAAAAGATTGGTTCCGCTTATGGAAAAGGCATCTGCTATAATTGCGGAAGAAGGCGGATTAACTAGCCATGCAGCTATCGTAGGATTGAATTTGCAAAAAACAACATTGGTCGGTGCGCACAGGGCAACTAAAAAACTCAATGATGGGGAAACAATCACAATAGATGCTGCGGGAGGATTGGTCTACAGAGGAAAAACAAAAGTACTTTAAGGGAGTCTGCATCTATTTTAAACGGTGTGGATTTTTTTAGCTAGGGGTGTATAAATGCTGTTCAGACTAATTTTATTATTTACACTATTACCCTTTTTAGATCTTGTTATACTATTGAAATTAGGCGGACATATAGGTTTAGAACATACCCTGATTATTATAGTTGTAACAGGTTTTATGGGTGCTTATCTTGCGAAAAGGGAAGGCAGACATATTATTGCAAACATAAAATCCGATATAATTCAGGGAAGATTACCTGCGGATGAATTAATCGGAGGATTGTGTGTTCTTGCAGGGGGTGTTTTTTTATTGGCACCGGGCCTGGTAACCGATATTCTCGGACTTTTTTTGGTGCTGCCTGCCACCAGGATTCTATTTATCAATGCTATAAAAAACAAATTCAGAAGGATGCTGACCGAAGGAAATGTATGGTTCTATTTTAGAAAAGACTGATCAAATAAAATTGGATACCTGCCCGGGTTTTTAACAATGCAAATCCTGAAAAAATATAACGACACAGATATTGACATATGCCATAAATCTAGTATAATAATTATAGATGACATATGTCATAAACTAAGTGCAGCAAATGACAAATAAAATATGTCATGGCCACAGGGGGTGAACAATATGCCAGGTGGAGATGGAACCGGCCCGGCAGGTGGTGGACCGATGACCGGCAGAGGTTTTGGATACTGTGCGGATACGGATTCAGTAGAGCAGGGTAGTGGGTATGGAATGAGATTTGGATTTGCATGCAGGCGTGGATTTGGACGCGGATTTGGACGTGGCTTCGGACGGGGTTACGGACGCGGTTTTGGACAAGGTTTTGGCGGAACCTTTGTTGAAGATCCGGGATCTTCCAAAACACAAGAGGAATTACTCAGGGAACGAAAAAACTTTCTTAAAAATCAACTTGAAGCCATTAATAAACAATTAGAAGATTTGTAATGAAAATAGAGATAACCAGGGGAACCCTCTGGTTATTTCTATAAAAATTCAGGAAAATATATATGGGAATTATAGGAATGTGTTATTTTTATGCTCGGTGTATAAAACAAACAGTGACAATGGATACTAAATTGTAGGTTGTGGTAAGAGAAATATGATAGGGAGGGTTGATACAGTGGTGATAGAACCAAAAAAAGAGACGGGATACGGATGGAAATTAGACAATAGTTATACTTGTTTACCCGAACTGTTTTTTTCCGATTTAAATCCAAGGCCTGTGCATAAGCCGGAATTAAAGATACTTAACCATTCATTGGCTGAATCCCTGGGATTGGATATTCAAAATTTGCGCAGTGATGAGGGCATAAAAATACTGGCCGGTAATCAGGTTCCTGAGGGGTCATTTCCTATTGCCCAGGCCTACGCGGGGCATCAGTTTGGTCATTTTACTATACTGGGGGACGGCAGGGCCATGTTGATTGGTGAACAAATTACCCCGACGGGCGACAGATTTGATATTCAACTAAAGGGATCGGGAAGGACACCCTATTCTCGTCAGGGTGACGGGAGAGCGGCACTGGGGCCAATGTTAAGGGAATATATAATAAGCGAGGCCATGCATTCCCTGGGTATAAAAACTACCCGCAGTCTTGCAGTGGTGACAACCGGCGAACCGATAATGCGTGGAAAAAAATTACCCGGAGCAATTCTGACACGAGTAGCAAGCAGTCATCTGCGTGTCGGTACATTTCAACATGCTATGAATTCAGGCACGATTGAGGATCTTAGGGCCTTGGCTGATTATACATTACAAAGACATTTCCCAAACGATGATACAGGCGAAAACCCTTACCTTTTTCTACTCAAAGAGGTAATTGGATTTCAGGCTTCCCTAATTGCCAAATGGCAATTGGCAGGTTTTATCCATGGTGTAATGAATACCGATAATATGACCATCAGCGGTGAGACCATCGATTATGGTCCTTGTGCCTTTATTGACATATACGATCCCGAAACCGTATTCAGTTCTATCGATACCTATGGAAGATATGCATATGGAAATCAACCCCCTATTGGACAGTGGAATCTTGCCCGATTTGCGGAAACCTTGTTGCCCTTACTGCATGATGAGTGGAAGCAAGCTATAGAATTGGCACGTAATGCTGTTGCGGAATTTGTTGGGCTATATAATTACCATTGGATATCCGGGATGAGGTCAAAACTGGGAATATTTAATGAAGAGCCTGAAGACAGGTCATTTATGGAAAAATTGCTGGATATCATGCATAAGTACGGTGCTGATTATACCAATACCTTCCTTGCATTAACATTTGATAAACCGGAAGATACGGCATTTTTTAAATCCGCGGAATTTATACAATGGTATGATTCATGGCAGGCCAGGTTGGACAGGCAGGAGGAATCAAGAGATTTGTCCCACCAACTTATGAGAGACTCAAATCCTGCATTAATTCCCCGCAATCACAGGGTGGAAGAAGCACTGGAGGCTGTGGAGAATCGGGGGGATTACAGCATTTTAAGGCGATTTATGGATGCTCTTTCGGATCCGTATGCTCATTCAGATGAACAGGCAGAATATGCAGAACCGCCCGAACCGACTGAAAAACCTTACCGAACCTTCTGCGGCACCTAATTTCTTATGAATAGAAACATATATCAGTTGCCCCTATTGTTCGAATATTTTTAAATATTCTTTATAGCCCTCCTTTTCCATATCTTCCTTTTTTATAAATCTAAGGGCGGCACCATTGATGCAATACCTAAGTCCGCCCATACTTCTCGGCCCGTCTTTGAATACATGTCCCAGATGTGAATTCCCATGTTTACTTCGAACCTCAGTCCTTTTCATACCATGGCCGGTATCCTCTTTTTCAACAATGTTATTATTTTCTATAGGCTTTGAGAAGCTGGGCCATCCACTGCCTGAATCAAACTTGTGTTTTGAACTGAATAAGGGTTCGCCTGAAACTATATCTACATATATGCCCTCCTTGTAATTATCATTATATTCACTGGAAAACGGCCTCTCTGTAGCATCATCTTGTGTGACCTTATATTGCAAAGGTGTCAGTTTCTCTTTTAAAATTTTATCCTCCGGTTTGGAATATTGTTTACCCATTTTTTCCTCCTATTTTTATAGTTTTATTTTTATGTCTATTACCTGCATTGCCCGGTTAACTAAAACCTATTTTCAAAACGATTATTCTCTACATTAGTATTGACCCTAACCTATAAAATATTATGAAAAATTAACCTGCATAATAGATTAATATGTATACTGCTTGTGGTATCATATGAATATATACAGTTTACAATATATTTGTATATTTAGTTATATTTGATAAATAATCGGAGGTGTTTAGGTGCCCTATTTATTAAACAATAAAAATATAAGGGAAGAGTGTATAAGCATTAAAGGTATACCGTGTACCAGGCTTATCCCTAAAAGGGAAAATGAGCCTTTTTCCACAATAATATTTTATCATGGTTGGAGTTCCAACAAAGAAAACCAAAGATTTAGAGGTTTTATATTATCAAGCCTGGGATGTCAGGTAATAATCCCGGACGCAATACATCACGGTGAGAGGGATCCTATAAATTATGACGATGATAATGCAGCTGAATATTTTTGGAAGGTAATTTTGAACAATATAGAAGAATTTGATGTTCTGGCGGAAGAACTGGTGAGCAGGTACAATACGGATCCTGATAATATAATTGTAACAGGTCATTCAATGGGCGGGTTCAGCTCCGCCGGTGTATTTACTCATTGCGAAAATGTAAAAACTTCAGTGATATTAAACGGTTCTCTGAATTGGAAAATGTCAAATGAAATATTTACAAAACAACTTACCCCTGATACGGTTAAAGAGAGGGGTATAATCAAAAAGGTGGAATCCTTGGATCCAATGAACAATTTACATAAAATAGTTGACAGACCACTGCTTATACTACATGGCGGTGCGGATAATGTGGTGTCCAAAATACCACAACAGTCTTTTTATA
>CAYOQX010000069.1:0-8870 GCA_964406195.1 uncultured Alkaliphilus sp.
AACAGGTGCCGGTGGAACATTGACGGACGGGGTACAGCTTCAGGGAAAGGAACTTTCATTTAACAATATCAATGATTCAAACGGAGCATTGGAACTGTTAAAAGAATTTGACGAACCTACCGTGGTTGCGGTGAAGCATACCAACCCGTGCGGTGCAGCTTCCGGAGATGATATACAATCTGCATGGGAAAAGGCTTTTGAAAGCGACAAAGTTTCAATATTCGGGGGTATAGTTGCCGCCAACGGAATAATTACGGAACAGACTGCGGAGGAAATGACCGAAATCTTCCTTGAGGTGATAATTGCCCCCGGATTTACTGAAGGGGCACTGCAAACATTCTCAAAGAAGGGCAACATAAGGCTTATTAAAATTGAGGAAATAGGTATTGATTGTCAACAGGATTTACATAAAAAAGAAGATCCAAGCCCAAATCAGGGGCCGCAACAAGGGTCGCAACAAGGGCCGCATAAAGAAGAAAATTCCGGACAAAACAAAGGATTAAATATAAAAGCAATACAGGGCGGTATTCT
Source organism: uncultured Alkaliphilus sp. (assembly GCA_964406195.1). Lineage (GTDB taxonomy): Bacteria > Bacillota > Clostridia > Peptostreptococcales > Natronincolaceae > JAAZJW01. Next base: position 532 of record CAYOQX010000069.1, read on the forward strand.
GATTCAGGATGAAAACAATTTGCTGACGGAAGAATTAAATGCGGTAACGGATACCTCTCCGGACAAGGATGAATTGGAAGATCTGCTGTTTGCCCTTAAAGTGGTCAAACATACAAAATCAAATGCAATAGTATTCGTAAAAAACAAACAGATATTGGCTATAGGGCCGGGCCAGACAAGCAGGATTTGGGCACTGAAAAATGCGGCGGCAAACAGTGTGCATTCGCTGGAAGGAAGCGTATTGGCATCGGATGCATTTTTCCCGTTCAGGGATTGTGTGGATGAGGCGGCAAAAGCAGGTGTAAGCACCATCATACAGCCCGGAGGTTCTATTAAAGACGATGAATCAATAAAGGCTTGTAATGAACATGGGATTTCTATGGTATTCACAGGCATAAGACACTTTAAACACTAGGGACACGGATTTTATCATCCCGTCAAAAACGTTGAATCTTAATTTTAGGTAGGTGTGAATATGAAAATATTGGTGGTAGGCGGCGGCGGCCGGGAACACGCTATGATTTGGAAAATCAATCAGAATTCATCGGTGAAAGAGATATATTGTGCTCCCGGGAATGCAGGAATAGGAGAAATTGCAAAAAATGTCGACATTTCATCGAATAATATAGAGGAACTTGTAGAATTTTCCCGGGAAATGAAAATCGATATGACCATAGTAGGGCCGGAAGAACCTTTGGCAAAAGGTATAGTGGATAGATTTCGGGAGGAAGGGCTTAGAATAATCGGCCCTACCAAACATGCGGCCCAACTTGAGAGCAGCAAGGCATTTGCCAAAAGGTTTATGGAAAAATACAATATACCTACAGCAGGGTATGATATTGTGGAAACATTTGAGGAAGCAAGTGCAATAATAGAAAAATCCTCCTGTCCCATAGTGGTCAAGGCCAGCGGTCTGGCGGCGGGAAAGGGTGCATTTATCTGCGAAACCAAAGAAGATGCCCTGAACACGGCAAGGGAACTGCTTGAGGACAAAATACTGGGCAAATCCGGAGATAATGTGGTTATAGAGGAATTTTTGCAGGGTATAGAAACATCCATAATTTGCTTTATAGACGGAAACACCATTATCCCCATGGTAAATAGTCAGGACCATAAAAGGGCATTTGACGGTGACAAAGGGGAAATGACGGGGGGAATGGGTGCATATTCACCTAATTTTACATATACTGAGGAAATTGCCCAACGGACAAAGAATGAAATACTGTTGCCAACTCTGAAAGGCATACAGGAAGAAAAGATGGATTACAGAGGAATTATCTATGCCGGGCTTATGATTACGGAAGACGGGCCGAAGGTTCTCGAATACAATGTACGTTTGGGGGATCCTGAAGCTCAGGCAATATTGCCCAGACTGGAATCGGATTTGGTGGATATATTCAACAAAATAGTAGACGGAAAATTGGAAGATGCGGAGATAAACTGGTCCGAGAAGGGAACGGTTTGCGTCATGGTGGCCTCAACCGGATATCCGGGAGATGACTATAAAAAAGGTCTGGAAATCAAAGGTTTGGAGGATGTTTCGGAGGATTTGCTGATATTTCATTCCGGAACCGCTATTGATGATGGTAAAATAATAACGGACGGAGGCAGGGTATTGGGTCTTGTGGGTATGGGCAAAACCACGGACGAGGCAAGGGAAAAAGTCTATAAAAATATAAAAAACATCAGCTTTGAAGGATCTTTCTATCGAAGCGATATAGGTACGATATAAAAATAGGCAAATGATTTTGCTTATGCAATCTAACCGAATGGATAAGTTATTTTATTTATCGGACATAACCAAGAAAGTAGAGATTAAACTTATGGGTAAAATACTGGGTATAATAGGCGGAATGGGGCCTTTGGCCACAGTCAACCTGTTTAATAAAATAGTCGCCAACACGGATGCACAAAATGACCAGGGGCATGTACATATGCTTATAGACAACAATGTGAATATTCCGGACAGGACTGCATTTTTGTTGGGGAAGGGTGAAAACCCTACAGAAGAATTGATTAAATCTGCAATCAGGCTGGAAAAAGCAGGTGCCGACTTTTTGGTCATGCCCTGCAATACAGCCCATTATTTTTATGATGATATAAAGGAAAGGATAAATATTGATTTCCTTAACATGATTGAAGAAACCGCTGAATTTGTGCGAACAAACTATTCGGGTATTGAAAAAATCGGGCTGTTGAGTACGGAAGGAACCGTAAAGGCCGAGATATACGATATGTATTTTGGAAAATATAATATTGAGGTTCTGTGTCCCTCGGAGGAAACACAGGATTCAATAATGGAAATAATATACGGAATAAAGGCGGGAAAAAGAAAACTGCAAATTGACGGGATACACAATGCGGTAAAAGAACTGAAAGCCGAGGGAGTGGAGGTATTTATACTGGGCTGTACCGAACTTTCCGTAGTGAACGAAATATATCCTTTGGAAGGGGAATTTATAGACGCTCTGGATGTGGTTGCATTAAAAGCCATAGGATTTGCGGGAAAAAAGATTTTGAAATAAATCAACCTGCCCAAAGGTGCTGTCATTCAATATCTTCAGAGCCGGGAAATCGTAAATGTAAAAAAATAATAAATCCTGAAAGTCACAAACATAAAAAAAATAATAAAAAAAACGAATTAAATTTAAAAATGATGTATAGACTTCTCATATGAGGTCAATAATTAGACAAGAGGAAGGGTTTAGATTGTAATATAGGTGTTTTTTCTTGTCCCCCTTTAATATCATATTACAATTTTAAATCCTTTCCTTTTGATTGAATTCAATTTGCGGGCAGGAACGGCAAATTGGCGGAGGAGGCTGTACATCATGAAAAAATATCTGCTGTTTGGTCTTATTATAATTTTTTTCGCAGGATTTTTATACAACATATCGGTGCAGGCCGCTAAAACCACGGGCACACATGAAGAAATACTGCTTTTGGAAGCCGTGGAAACCGGGGGATTCCAAACGGAGGAATTCAATATTAATATATCCACATACATTCCCGACAAACTTCTAACTATAAAGGAAATAGAAAACATGCGGGAAGATATGATGAAAATTTTTGACGTGGATAAAGAAATTACAATTATCGACAGGGATGATATGAACAACCCGCACAGTCCAAATTACCTTGAGTGTCTGCCCGATACGGAGGACGAAATTATTTTGGAGCAGAGAACCGAGGACGAAGGATATAATGAGGTAATAACATTCATACCCTGCGAAGACGGAAATATGACAGTAATAAAAATGTTAAGTACCCAGATAGAGGAACGGGCCGAAACATATATTGCTGTTGACATAACACGCAATAAAGGGTATAAAAGAGTAGTAGGCATTTGTAATCAAATACAGGAATATTTAAACAAATATGAAAACAAGGTGGAAACCGCTATTAACATAACGGGGGCACAGCAGGGCAGACTCGGCAATGCGGAAGAAAAACAAGGGCAAAAAGCCGTATTTGATTTTCTGAAGGCAAAAAAAGTAGAGGTTCTGGAGGACGAGCACCTTACAAGCATCACTGCTTACAGTCCGTTGATCAGTTCCCATATAAGCTACGGGGGAAAAAATGTAAACATTCAACTGGCCATGAGATACAGTGAATACGAGGACAAAACTTATCTGTGGATTGCAACCCCTCTTATAACCGTGACATACTAGACGAGAACATGAATCGGGTCCTGCCGGACATGCAACCCTATTTCCTGCCTTGTAATCTTTTAAAGTACACGAAAACGTAAAAAATCTTAAAACTTGGGGGAAATTAAAACTCCTTCTTAATATAGTTTTAGTTTATACAAATATTCGAAATTTAATCGATATAGAAAGCGGGGAAGGAGAATTGCCTAAAATTATTGTAGAAAGAAGTGGACCACTTAAAGGAACAGTCCGTGCGGACGGAGCCAAAAATGCGGTTTTGCCCATACTTGCCGCAACCCTGTTATCAACGGAGGGGCGGTGTGTTTTGGAAGAAGTACCGGCACTTATTGATGTGGATGTAATTTGCGAGGTACTCTCCAGCCTGGGTGCGGATGTAAGGCGTCCCAGGAGAGATAAAATAGAAGTAATTGCCCATTCTATAGATGAGGCGGAAGCTCCTTATGAACTGGTTAGAAAAATGAGGGCCTCCTTTTTAGTTATGGGACCCCTACTGGCCAGGATGGGAAGGGCAAGAATTTCCATGCCCGGAGGATGTGCCATAGGAATAAGGCCTATAGACCTGCATCTGAAAGGATTTGAAGCTCTGGGTGCAAAAATCACACTGGGCCACGGTTTTGTGGAAGCATCCGCCCAAAAACTGATCGGGACCAATATTTATCTGGATTTCCCCAGTGTAGGTGCTACTGAAAACATAATGATGGCCGCAGTACTGGCCGAGGGACGGACATCAATCGAAAATGCTGCTGAGGAACCCGAGGTTGTGGACTTGGCAAACTTTTTAAACAAGATGGGGGCGGACATCAAAGGTGCAGGCACGGATACCATCAGAATCAATGGTGTGGAAAGATTGAAAAATGCAACCCATGCGGTGATACCTGATAGAATAGAAGTAGGGACATATATGATTGCATCGGCAATCACCGGAGGGGATGTTTTAATAGAAAATGTGATTTTGGACCATCTCAAACCCGCCATTGCAAAACTCAAGGAATGCGGTGTGGATGTAAGCGAGGAATCGGGAGGTTTAAGGGTCAGTGCAAATGACAGACCCAAGGCCGTGGACATAAAGACAATGCCATACCCGGGTTTTCCCACGGACATGCAGTCCCAATTCATGACCTTGATGAGCATAGCGGAGGGGACGAGTATCGCCATAGAAACAGTATTTGAAAACCGATTTATGCATGTCAGCGAACTCAAAAGAATGGGTGCTGATATAAAAATCGAAGGCCGCAGCGCGGTTATCGAGGGCAAGGACAAATTGCTGGGTGCGCCTGTAAAGGCTACCGATCTAAGGGCGGGGGCCGCACTGGTTTTAGCGGGCCTGGTGGCGGAAGGAACAACCGAAATTATTGATATTCATCATATTGACAGAGGATACGTAAACATAGAAGAAAAACTGAAATCTTTGGGAGCAAATATATACAGAAAATAAAAAAGAATACTAACTCCTTGATTTATTGCATATAAATTATACTGGCAAACTGTGTTTGCACATACAGTATAAGGAGATGTGATAGATGAGGAGTATTTTTTTTGGAATTATATTTCTGATAACCTCCATGTTCTTCCTACCGTTATTCATAATAACCAGCTGCGACATATCGGTGCCCGGCATGGACATGCCGGTAAAACGGCATATTGTAGAATCGGACTTGGAAGTTACCGTATATAATCATAAAACGAAAAAAAATATGAATATGAGATTGGAAGACTATATCGTAGGGGTTGTGGCTGCGGAGGCCCCGGCCGCATTTGAAATCGAGGCCCTAAAAGCCCAGGCGGTGGCGGCCAGAACCTACGTGCTCTGGAGAAAATCCGCATACGGTGAAGAAGGGTGTCCCGAACATGCGGGAGCGGCTGTCTGTACCAGCCACCTCCACTGCCAGGACTGGCTCTCCGAAAGCGAACTGAGGGACAGGCACGGCAAAAAGTGGATGAGGGAATATTTGCCCAGAATTCAGGAAGCCGTGGAATCCACCAGAGGTATGATTATGACATACAATATGGAGCCTATAGAACCCCTATATCACTCTACTAGCGGAGGGATTACGGAAAATGCGGAAGATGTTTTTGCAAGTCCGGTACCCTACCTGCGCAGCGTATCCAGTCCCTATGAAAAGGATTCACCGGTGCTGGTGGACAACTATAAAATCACGGTAAATGAATTTGTGAACAAAATCAAGTCAAAACATAAGGACATTAAAATAAAGACGAGGAAAATCGGATCGGAAATAGAAATACTGGAGAAAAGCAACGGGGGCAACATCAAAAGGATAAGAATAGGGAACAAGGAACTGACAGGGAGAGAGGTCAGGGAACTTTTAGGACTCAGGTCCGCCAACTTTACGGTGGATGTCAGCGGAAAACACATAAACTTTACAACAAGGGGCTACGGCCACGGTGTGGGAATGAGCCAATGGGGTGCCAACGGAATGGCCAAACAGGGGAGCACATTCGGCGAAATCCTGAAACACTACTACCGGGGGGTCAGCCTCAGCTACCTGAAAAGCCACAGGGACAGTTGATTTTAAAATGCTTTGCGGCACTTTCCATGCATAGGCGGATATTTCCTACAGTACTGATATATTGAATGAAATATAGCTATAACATTTCAGTTTTGATTGTATAGAACCATCTCGGATGGCAATAATATAGCAAAGATATACTTTGTTAATATATTCTACCGGAGGTGAGTTCTATGTTTTTTGGTATTAACAACAACAGCGACAACGACAACGATAACAATGACGATAGAAAGAAAAAAGAAGAGGATCCCTTTGACGGAGGTCCGGACAGGCGAAGGTTCGGTATTGCTTTGGTCCTGTGCCTGATTATAGTTTCCGCAACGGCTTTTTGGATCGACAGCCGAAAAGACAATCATTTTGTAGGTGAAGGTCCTATGGGCTCCGAAGACAGTCGGCCCGAAGTTATCTTAGTGGAAGACGATGAGGATTCGGAGAAGGATGCGGATGACACAAAGGAAACAGGCAACATAGGTAAGGGTAAACCCAAGGATGATAAAAAAGCCCCTGCAAAGGATTCCAAAGCGGGTAAAGGGGCAAAGAGCGATAAAAACATTAAGGACAGTATAGAAAAGGACAAAAAGGCAAAAAAGACCCCTGTGAAATCATCAAACAAGGAAGACAAAACCAAGGAAGAAAAAACCGATGAAACCGGGGATACGCAGGATGTAGGCGGGGTTTCAATTACGGAACCCATGGCGGTACCCGTAACGGGCAAGGTATCCCTGCCTTTTGCAGATGACAAATTGGTCTACCACAAAACCTTAAACCAATGGAGCACCCATAAGGGAATAGATATACAGGCAAAAGAAGGAGCCCCGGTTAAAGCCGTACTTGACGGTGAAATTGTGGAGATTATAAACGACAGCGTTATGGGAATCAGTATTGCAATCAAACACGAGGACGGACTATTGACTGTCTACAGCAACCTGTCTACGGATTCAATGGTGGAAGAAGGGGAGCGGGTAAAAAAAGGTCAGGTTATAGGAGGAGTAGGGAAAACATCATCGGTTAAAGTATTGGAAGGTCCGTTGCTGCATTTTCAGGTACTCAAGGACGACAAATTTGTAGACCCTGAACTATACCTGGGGAAAACTTCAGTATAATATCCGCATATTTCTATAACAAAGATAAAAGCCCCCATACCGAATAAAATACTAATCCCTCTCATATTATAGACTAAGACACTATGATAGAGGGGGTTCATACTGTGAAGGACTATATAGAAAAACGGGCTGTTGAAATAGCCGATTATATTATAAAGAAGGGAGCAACAGTCAGGCAGGCAGCCCGTGTACATGGAGTCAGCAAATCAACAGTCCATAAGGATGTAACTGAGAGACTTCCTAAGATAAACCCTCTGAAAGCCGGCCGGGTAAAGGCCGTACTTGATATCAACAAAGCGGAAAGACATATAAGAGGTGGCAAAGCTACAAAGATGAAGTATGAAGCAATGAACAAAAAAAGGATAAAATAGATTCAATAATTTGCAATGTACCGATCATCAGTCTATCGGGACTATCTGACAGTGCAGGCGGATAAACTGGTGATCGGTATTACTATGTGCATTTTTTGCATTAAAATGATATTATGTTAAAGAATAGATATTAATTTGTCGACTTGGGGGGAGGAATTTTTATAAATATGGAGAAATACATATAGTCACAGTAAAAAAAGTTCTGTATTCAAAAATATAATTGATGATATAATGAAATAAAGACTAAATAAATATACGAAAGTAGGGAAGATAATGTTCAGGTTTGGAACGGATATAGGGATAGATTTGGGTACTTCCAGCGTTTTGGTTTTTGTAAAGGGAAAAGGTATAGTATTGCAGGAACCTTCGGTGGTTGCAATTGAAAAAAATACAAATCAGGTATTGGCCGTGGGAGAAGAAGCGCGGAGAATGCTGGGAAGGACACCGGGCAATATAGTTGCCATCAAACCCTTAAAAGACGGGGTTATTTCGGACTATGACATAACGGAAAAAATGTTAAACTACTTTATACGGAAAACAATCGGAAAAAGACTGTTTTTCAAACCTAAAATAATTGTATGTGTACCCAGCGGGGTAACAGAGGTGGAAAAAAGGGCGGTCATAGATGCCACCAACGAAGCCGGAGCCCGGGTCACATATCTTATA
>CAYOQX010000070.1:0-2659 GCA_964406195.1 uncultured Alkaliphilus sp.
TTACCAGTTTGCCGGTTGCATCCGCAAATTTTTCGGCACCTTCTTTATCAAATTGCAGGCCTACCTGGGCTGTATTCCCTTGTCCAAGTGTAGCCTGAGCCTTTGTTACATTAGCACCGGTAATCACAACCTCACCGTCGGCGGTAACAAACTGTAGCTGTGCCGTCTTCCCGATCATGTCTATGGCTTCCTGGGCGTCTTTCATTCCCGGTAGTTCAACACGAACCCTCTTCCCGCCTTCTCGAGTGATAGACGGTTCGGTAAGCCCCATACTATCCACACGCCTGCCAAATACCCCGATAACCTGTTCAATCAGCTCATCCAGTTCCCCGCCGGTCTTGTCCGTCTGTGCCTCATATACAACGTAAACCCCGCCTTTTAAATCAAGGCCCTGACGAATTAATTTTTTCATGGGTTTTATTTCGTAGCCTCCTATTTTCAGTCCATTAAAGGCCAAAAATATAGCTGAACCCAGAATAACAACAATAGTTAAAAATATAATAATATTTTTTACCTTCACTCTACCATCCCCCTAATCTACTACATAATAGATTTAATTATATACTTCTAATAAATAACCGTCAATGAAGTCACAATATGTTTTAATCGGGCAATAGAAAAACAGCAGTAAATTCGCACTGCTGTGTTATCTCTATGTTGTATTATACCATAAGATGAAATTTAAAAAAGGTTTATTATCTTATGTTTACACCCAATATACCTCCTATTATCCCGGTACTTATACCTAAGATTATTTTATAAAGAACAACACGGTTTATAGAATAGTTCGATATAAAAATTTTGCTCAAAAGTATTAACACCAAAATATAGACTAATCCTATAATTCCACCATGGAGCCACCCCTTTTTCTCCAAATGTACAGAACAATAAATTGATGAATAAACTATACCGATTATCATAATTATAGATGTAATTAATGGAATGGCATTTTCTCCTATGCTTGTATATGTTATCAATATTGCTCCTACAAGGAAAAATAATAAAGATACAATATATCCCCGCATTAACCCAAATCCATAAATTTTTATGTTGAAGGGCCCCGCTTCTGCTATATTTTTTTCCCTACCTCTCATTATAACACCTCCGCCGGCTTTTGGTTTTATACTATGACTAATGGTTGTTAGATTTCCCTTAACCATAGCTTTATCTTATACATATGCCTTTCAACATAAAGTTTATTACTGATTTTGTCCATTATCGAATTAAATTTTATATTTTTAGAGCAACCGGTTCGAACCTTCAATTTGCGGTGAGTATTAAGCCATAAGAAAAAGCAGCCCGGCTGCTTTTTAATATAGTTAGTATTTTATTTACCCTACTTGTCAGAATCTTTACTATCCTGTGAAACCACTGTTCCAACAGCCCATCTGGTAGTAGGCAGTTTTGTTTTATCCGGTCCCACCTCGATAGTAATAGCATCATCTTTTACTTTGATGATTTTACCGTGGATACCCCCAATGGTAATTATCTCGTCCCCAACCTCCAGGTTGCTTCTCATTTCTCTAATTTTTTTCTCCCTTTGTTGCTGTGGTCTTATTAATATAAAATAGAAGATTACGAGAACTCCCAAGGGGAATAATAATCCTGCATATTTTTCTAACATTTTGATACTTCGCCTCCTTTGTTAATGCCGTGGCATTTTTTATTAACTATATATAAATTAGTTCAACAAACATAATAAATTCCCTGCAGATAGTTTAGAATGGTATCATATTAATGTATTATTACCCGACATGGAATATAATACATCAAAATCCATATCCATATTTTTGAAAGAGCTCATCTTTATAGTCTAATAGTCTGTCCTCATTAATAGCATACCTCATTTCTTCCATCAGCCTTAATAGAAAATATAAATTATGATATGTAAGCAGTCTGAGCCCCAGAACCTCATTTGTTTTAAATAAATGCCGCAGATAAGCCCTCGTATAGTTTTTACATGTATAACAATCACATTCCGGATCCAATTGTTCGAAATTTTCCGCGTGAACAGCGTTTTTAATTACCACCCTTCCCGTACTGGTCATGGCAGTACCGTTTCTGCCAATCCTTGTAGGCAACACACAATCGAACATATCCACCCCCCTGATTACTCCCATTATCAAATCATCCGGACTGCCCACACCCATTAAATATCTGGGCTTGTCCTTCGGCATCAAAGGTGTCACATGTTCCAGAATATCATACATAAGTTTCTTGGGCTCCCCCACGCTTAATCCGCCTATGGCGTATCCGGGAAAATCTATTTCGATTATTTCCTCCGCACTTTGTTTCCTCAGGTCTTTATACATGCCCCCCTGAATTATTCCAAACAAGGCCTGTTTTTCAGTATTTTTATGTGTTTCCTTGCAACGCTTTGCCCATCTTGAGGTTCTCTCAAGTGATTTTTTTACATAGTCATATTCGGCAGGATATGAAACACATTCATCAAATGCCATTATAATATCCGCCCCCAGTGAGTTCTGTATTTTAACGGCCTTTTCCGGGCCAATAAAATGCTTTGAACCATCTATATGGGATCTGAATTCTACACCCTTCTCGCTTATTTCTCTGAGACGTGCCAAACTGAATACCTGAAATCCCCCACTGTCAGTTAAAATAGGTTTATTCCAGTTCATAAATTTATGCAGTCCGCCTG
>CAYOQX010000070.1:2669-6301 GCA_964406195.1 uncultured Alkaliphilus sp.
ATGCCCGGGTCTCAAATATAAATGATATGTATTACTTAAAATAATCTGGGAATCAATTTCGACCAGTTCTTCCGGTGTCATTGTTTTGACTGTTGCCTGAGTGCCCACCGGCATAAATACGGGCGTGTCTATTACTCCATGAGGTGTATGTAATTTGCCCAACCTTGCTCCACTTTGTTTACATGTTTTTATGAGTTCATACCTGACTGCCATTATAAAATTTCACTCCTATTTAATAAACATTGCATCCCCGAAACTAAAAAATCGGTATCTTTCCTTTACCGCTATTTCATAAGCTTTTAAAATTTCTTTCCGTCCCGCCAGGGCACACACTAACATTATCAATGTGGATTCCGGCAGATGAAAATTAGTAATTAATCTATCTGTTATTTTAAATTTATATCCGGGATAGATAAAAATATCAGTCCATCCGCTTCCGGGCTCCACTTTACCATTTTCATCAGCTACAGATTCCAAGACTCTGCAGCTAGTGGTACCCACTGCAATTATTTTATTACCCCGTTCTTTTGTACCGTTAATAATATCGGCAGTTGATTCGTCAATAGCATAAAACTCCGAATGCATTTTATGCTCTTCTATCCTTTCTGATTTCACAGGCCGAAATGTGCCTAGACCGACATGAAGGGTTATATATGCGGTTTCTATTCCACCTTCTTTTATCTTTTTTAGTAGTTCCTCCGTGAAATGCAAGCCTGCGGTAGGTGCGGCCGCAGAACCCGGGTTTTTGGAATATACGGTCTGATATCTTTCTTTTTCCTTCAATTTTTTTGTAATGTACGGAGGTAAGGGCATCTGTCCCAATTTATCCAATATTTCCTCGAAAATCCCTCCATATTTAAATTTCACAATTCTGGAGCCGTCTTTGTTTATGTCCATAACCTGGGCATTCAGCAATCCTTCCCCAAATATAAAACGGCTGCCTAATTTGGCCCTTTTCCCCGGTTTAACCAGTACATTCCAAACATCCTTTTCTATTTCTCTTAACAACAAAAACTCTATCTTACCACCTGTATTCATTCTTTTGCCGATTAATCTTGCAGGCAATACCCTGGTATCATTAAGTACCAAGCAGTCCCCCGGACTTAAAAATTGTGTAATATTATGAAAATGGTCATGTTCTATCTCACCGGTTTTTTTATCCAAAATTAATAATCTTGAATCATCCCTATTTTCTATAGGCGTTTGTGCAACTAAATCTTCCGATAGAAAAAAATCAAAATCTTTTGTTCTCATAATGTTCAACCTTTATACCTGTATAATAGTGGGCCAATATTTCATCATGTTTAAAACCCTGTACCGCCATATTTCGGGCCCCGTATTGGCTCATACCGAGGCCATGTCCATATCCGCTTCCGTTAAATATAAATACATTCGGTGATGTGAGATCCCCGGCAAGTTCCTCACCTATATTCCTGTGTCGCTTTCCGTTATATATTGAAATTTTATCTACATTTTTGATTTGCTGTGTTCCGCTGTGACTGATTATATGTTTTCCTTTCAAGTCTATAGATTGGGGTTTAGAACCTGTTCCGCTTAAGACTGCCAACCCTATGTCATTATTATTACCATTCTCAGAATTAATAGTAAACCGGCTGCTTTTTAATCCAAAAACAAACCTGCTTTTTTCCTTTTCGAGGGTTGCCTCTCCTTCAGTTCCGTGTACCACAAGGGATAAAACCCGTCCCCCATCCGAAACCAAAGGTGTCTTTATATCTAAAATATCCCCAATAAATATATTATTATCAGCCAGACGATTTTTTATATCCCCTTTGCCAAGTGATACAGACCAGTTGCTGTAGGGTGTATCCGATGAAAAATCGTCTTTTACCCCTCTGATATAAGGGAGTGAGTTTGTCCAAACATTTTCACTGTTTTCAGTATATCCTCCACTATCAGCATGATAATAAGGTTCTATTAATTTACCGTTATAAGTTATGACCATGTTTTTAGTTTCGTCCACAGCATTGTTTGTATTGGTATGTTCACCGCTATATCCTTTATACACCTGTGAAGAGGTGGTTGTACATAAATTAAAATCAAATTGTCTATACTTATTAAGACCGGTAACTGCAAATCCCCTTGCTGCTACAGCCTGGGCCTTCAGGGCTTCTTTCGGCCAGAGTGCGGGCATTTCCGAGGGTACTACTCCGTATAAATATTCCTCCAGGGGTAATTTGTTGATTATGGTCATATCACTATTAGATAATCTCTTTGCGGTGATACCGCCTCTGTATTTAGTCCCCTCCACATTCACAAGAGGGATTCCTTTTTCTCCGCTCTTGCCTGTGAAATAAACCTCATGAGATGAATCATATAAAAATATAATTTTACCCTCTTCATCAACAACCCGGACCCCGGTATCTGAAGGTCTTATTATATCGGTTTTATAACCGAGGTCTGCATTTATATTTTGTGCTTTTTGATTTGCATCGGCTTTATCCATATATGGACCTGTGTAAACTTTCCATTTGCCGTCATAATACAAGTAGACATCTATATTTTCAGCTTTGAGTGATTCCAAAAAAACACAGGCCTTGGTATAATCCCCAAAATCCTGCCCTACTTGAATATGATAGGAATCCGTTGTTCCGGAACCTGAATGAATTTCATCTTTTTTCAATGAAATTTTATTTTTATCCAAATCAAACAGATCAATAAATTTATCGTTATCAAAAATCCCTACTTCAAAAAATGTTTCGCTTTCTAACAATAATGTGGATTTAGCCGTTTTATCAAAAAATAATCCTATTTTTATGTAGTGTGGCAGTAGCTTGTCCTGTGAAAACACCTCAAATATATTCATGTTTATGATAAATACTGATATTAAAACAATCAGTGCTGAGGACACTGCAACTTTCCTTTTTTCCATTTTTTGCCCCCTTACAATCAAAATCCAACCGTATAAATTCGGTAATTGCCGTATTCCTGCTATTGAAAATGTTCGTATGCTTTTTTAGTCGCCACCCTTCCTCTCGGTGTTCTGTGAATAAATCCTATTTGCAATAGATAGGGTTCATACACATCCTCTATTGTGTCTCTTTCTTCACCGGTCAGGGCAGCCAAGGTATCCAAGCCCACCGGGCCGCCGTCAAAATTGTGTATTATGGCCTTAATCATTTTTTTGTCGGTGTTATCCAATCCCAAGTAATCTATTTCGAGCAAGGCCAATGCCTCCTGTGCAATTTTCATGGTTATCAGCCCGTCACCCTTGACCTCTGCAAAATCTCTTACTCTTTTTAAAAGTCTGTTAGCCACACGCGGGGTTCCCCTTGATCTTTTAGCAATTTCTACTGCTCCCTCGTCATCTATATAAACATTTAAAATATGTGCGGAACGTTTTATTATTTCCTTTAACCAATTCACACTATATAGTCCCAACCTCATAACCACACCAAACCTGTCCCTCAAAGGGGAACTTAATAATCCTATCCTTGTAGTTGCACCTATCAATGTAAACCTTGATAAATCCAGTCGTACGGATCTTGCACTGGGGCCTTTGCCTATTATAATATCTAAGGCAAAATCCTCCATCGCAGGATAAAGTATCTCCTCAACCGTCCTGTTGAGCCTATGAATTTCATCTATAAATAAAACATCATTTTCTGACAAGT
>CAYOQX010000070.1:6311-8836 GCA_964406195.1 uncultured Alkaliphilus sp.
CAAATCCCCGGGTCTCCCTATTGCAGGTCCGGATGTAATTCTTATATTTACATTCATTTCGTTTGCTATAATATTGGACAATGTCGTTTTGCCTAAACCGGGAGGCCCATAAAGCAAAACATGGTCAAGGGCCTCATCCCTTTGTTTTGCGGCCTTTATAAATATCCCTAATTTTTCTTTCGCCTTTTCCTGTCCTATGTAATCCTTCAGAAATCTCGGGCGTAATCCGCCTTCAATACCTTTGTCTTCAGGTTTTATCTTACTTGTTATAATTCTATCTTCGGTTTCCGCTATTAGATCCACCCCCCCTTTTTTACTCCGCTAGGGATTTCAAGGCATTTTTTAAAATATCTTCCGTGGCTGTGCTCTTATGTTCCACCGATTGTATCGCTTTTTCCGCCTCAAGTCTATTGTAACCCAAAGCTAAAAGAGCCTCTATAGCCTCGTTGTCAACCTTTTCTTCACTGTATAATGTTTGGTCATATTTGACCCCGATTTTATCCACCTTATCCCTTAATTCCAATATCATCCGTTCAGCAGTTTTTTTACCTACTCCGGGTGCCTTACATAACAGCCTTATATCCTCACCCAATATATATGCCCCTAATTTGTTTGGTGCATGAGTGGACAAAATTGCGCTTGCAACCTTCGGACCTATTTTTGTAACGGAAAGCAACAGCCGAAACATCGACAGTTCCTCCATGGTCGTAAATCCATATATGCTCAATTCGTCCTCCCGAACCACCAGATGGGTATAGATAGTGGTATATTCACCCCTTGCAATCTTGGAGATACTATTTGCGGTACTGTTAATTCTATAGCCTATACTGTTTACCTCCAGTATTATCTTATCCACGGTAACATCAACAACAGTCCCCTTAAGATATTTAAACATTATCGGTACTCCCCCAAAGTTCATTCAATTTTGAACATATTTTTAAAATTTCCTGTATGTGCATGACAAATTGCCACAGCCAACGCATCGGCAACATCGTCAGGTTTAGGTATTTCAGGAAGATTTAATAATATCTTTACCATCTTCTGTACCTGAGTCTTATCAGCTCTGCCATAACCCGCCACACCTTGTTTTACTTGCAGAGGTGTATATTCAAATATATCTTTGCCGTTATTAGCCGCAGCCAATATAGTAACCCCTCTGGCATGACCTATTAACAATGCGGTCTTAACATTAACATTAAAAAATATCTCTTCTATGGCCATAACATCGGGATTATACTTGTCGACTATACTGTCCAATTCATCATATATTTTTTTTAACCTCATAGGCATTGACATGGTGCTGGGTGTTGTAATGCTTCCATAACCTATGACCTTAAAACTGTTACCTTCATAAAGTATTATACCATATCCTAATATTGCAAGCCCCGGATCAATTCCTAATATAATCATGTTTTTCTATTCCACCTTGCTACCTATTAATATTTTTGATATATCAAATTCATTATTTTTCAGTTTAACATAATGCTGTCTAAAATGCTAATCCAAAAAATTGCGAAACACAACAAGAGCCCATATCTTTGTGTCTTGGCAAAAAACAAAAAACAGCCCCCGGCTGACATACTCCCGGACGAGCAGTCACACACGGTCGGCTGTTGTATTTTTAGTTCACGATACCGGCTGATAAGGTCTTGTAATATTGGCTTATGATGCTAACTACTGAAGTCTTCTAATAATTGATTGACCTCTTTCCTGGTATCCACAAGAATTCCTTTTTGCAGTTTTTTCTGATCTACGGTTGGCAATATGTTAATAGGGATATCTGTCTGCTCTACCAGCTCTCTATTGCCATCCCCATCGTATTTGTATATAGCAATATGTCCCTTATTTACAGAAATCCAATAATGGTTTGGACAGGTCCTGTCTACTCTCTTTAATAGGGTTACTTCTTCCTTTGAAAAACCTTCTATTTCCCAATTCAATTGATTTTCCGTCAAATGTTTTTCAAATCCACTCTTATTTAAACCTATCAGTTCCGGTGAGGGTCCCTGTACCTCTTCTATAGTATCCTCACATTGTGTGTACAATGTTTTATATACCAGTCGTGTTTCACTGTCAATAATATCATTATAATTTGTAACCGCTACCTCGTTATTTTGACCCATATTTTTATCAGTATTATACAGGCTGTCTTCCTGTGCCTTAATCAGAGCCTGTAATAATTCCTGCTCTTTCTGTCTTTCAGACCTCTCTTTTGCTATTTGTCCCGAGTATTTATAATATGCAGCAACGAATCCTATAGAACCAAAAACAAGGGCTAGTATTAAGAAACTAATAACTAAGGGTAGTATCCTTCTCCTTCTTCTCATTATTAAACAAACCTCCTAATATATCTAGGGTATTATTTTAACCATTTTTTTGTAATCTATACCTTAGAGGTTTGTTGTTTTTATAATAAGAAAAGCCACTTGAGTGGCTAATTTTAGATGGCGGGAGTACGTAGGAATCGAACCTACCCAAGAGGCTACTAACCCCTCATACTGGTTTTGAAGACCAGAGGGCACACC
>CAYOQX010000071.1:0-745 GCA_964406195.1 uncultured Alkaliphilus sp.
ATGTAATAATTGCATTGTTACCTGCAACATTAGGGGCATTATATTATTTTAGATTAAATGCGGCAAAAGTTATAATCTTGTCGGTGGTCACAGCCGTTGCTGCGGAGGCTATATTTCAGAAAATCAGTAAACAGCCTGTGACTATTAACGATTTAAGTGCAGTGGTAACGGGATTGTTATTAGCTTTTAACCTACCGGCTTCTGCACCGTGGTGGATTGTGGTTTTAGGAGCAATTATAGCTATAGTAGTTGTAAAACAATTTTTTGGCGGGATAGGCCATAACTTTATGAATCCCGCATTGGCAGCCAGGATTATGCTGATGGTTTCCTATACAGGGCATATGACAAGTTGGGTTAAACCGGGGGCGGATGCTGTATCTACCGCAACACCTTTGAGTTTTGTAAAAGGAGTCACTGAAATTCCGGCCGGTACACCCAGATTGGTTGACATGCTCATAGGAAATACGGGAGGCTGTTTAGGTGAAACGTCGGCAATATTGTTAATATTAGGTGGAATATACCTGATATACAGGGGCGTTATTTCTATACAAATACCCGCTGTTTATATTGCTACGGTTGCAGTAGCTACTTTGATTTTCGGACGATTTGATGTTTATTTCATGGTATATCATTTATTGGCAGGGGGCTTAATGCTGGGAGCAATCTTCATGGCTACAGATTATGCAACAGTGCCGGTAACACCGAAAGGAAGAATAATATTTGCATTTGGATGCGGTGTTTTAAC
>CAYOQX010000071.1:831-8835 GCA_964406195.1 uncultured Alkaliphilus sp.
CACCTTTAATTGAAAAATATACAAGCCCTAGAGTATTTGGGGAGGTGAGGTAAACGATGCGTGATATAGTCAAATTAAGTTTGGTGTTGCTTGTAATAACTGCTGTATCAGCAGGTGCACTCAGCATCACAAACAATATCACAGAGGAAATCATCCAGGAAAAGGCTATGGAAGCAAATCTTGCATATATGAAGGAGATATTGCCTGATGCTGATGATTTTGAATTGGTAGAGGACCCGGGAATCGATGACGTAGACGGGATTGAAGAGGTTTATGAGGCACTAAAAGACGGTGACACTGTAGGTTATGCGATTAAGACAACAACAAAGGGATATGGTGGGGATGTAGTGATGATAACCGGTGTTGAACATGATGGTACCTTATCAGGAATAAGAGTGGCATCACAAAGTGAAACGCCGGGCCTGGGTGATAAAATTACCGAGGAAGAATTTGGTTCACAATTCGAAGGATTACCGATAGAAGGAGAACTCAATTTAAATGAAGATGTAGACCAGATTTCAGGCGCTACTATTTCAACGGAAGCTGTAGTGGACGGAGTAAATGCTTCAATAAAATTATTTGAAAGTGTATTAAAATAATATATAATTTATAGTTTCGGGGGTGAGCTCATGAATATCAGAAAAGTATTTACGGAAGGACTGATTTTTAATAATCCCATATTTGTTCAGGTGTTAGGAATGTGTCCAACACTTGCAGTAACAACCTCGGCCACAAACGGTCTTGGTATGGGGCTGGCAACTACGGCTGTTCTAATTGCTTCCAACACAGTTATTTCCTTGCTCAGAAAATCTATACCGGATGAAATTAGAATTCCTGCATTTATAGTTATTATTGCAACGTTTGTGACGATGATAGAGATGGTTATGCAAGCATATGTTACACCGTTGTATGAAGCACTTGGTATATTTTTGCCCTTGATTGTTGTTAACTGTATAATCTTAGCCAGGGCAGAGGCCTTTGCATCAAAAAATTCAATTTTCAGTTCTGCGATAGACGGATTGGGATCAGGACTGGGTTTTGCTTTGGGTTTAACAATATTAGGTTCTCTCAGAGAACTATTTGGTGCAGGTACAATTTTTGGAAAAACGGTTATGTGGAGCAGTTTTGAGCCAATGGCCATTATAACTCAGGCTCCGGGTGCATTCTTAATTCTAGGTTTACTTCTTGCTATTTTTGGAAATCTTACTTCCAAAAATGCGGATGCTTAAATTAGGGGGTGGAATCAATGTCATTATTTGCTATAGTAGTAGGCGGTATATTAGTAAACAACTTTGTTTTATCACGTAACTTGGGAATATGTCCATTTTTGGGTGTTTCCAAGCAAGTAGAGACCTCCTTTGGCATGGGCATGGCAGTTACCTTTGTTATGACACTGGCAGGAGCGATTACTTGGCTGATACAAACGCATATTTTAGAAAATTTAGGTTTAGGATATATGCAAACAGTAACATTTATTCTTGTAATAGCTGCATTGGTTCAGTTTGTGGAAATGGTTATACAAAAGAGCAGTCCTACTTTGTATCAATCACTGGGTATATATTTACCACTTATTACCACCAACTGTGCAGTATTAGGAGCAGCAATTTTAAATATCCAAGAGGATTTTGGTTTTATAGAAACTGTTGTTAATTCAGCGGCATCGGCAATTGGTTTTTCTCTGGCGATAGTATTGTTTGCCGGGGTTAGGGAACGTTTGGAACTATCAAATATTCCGGAAGCATTTAAAGGTTTCCCAATTGCATTATTTACTGCGAGTTTAATGTCAATGGCATTCCTAGGTTTTGCCGGACTAGTGTAAAGGGGTGATTACATGGATTTAAGGACTATTATAGATCCCATAATAAGTCTTGGAGGAATGGGCCTGTTGTTTGGT
The DNA here is from genome assembly GCA_964406195.1 of uncultured Alkaliphilus sp. Taxonomy (GTDB): domain Bacteria; phylum Bacillota; class Clostridia; order Peptostreptococcales; family Natronincolaceae; genus JAAZJW01. Next base: position 2,726 of record CAYOQX010000071.1, read on the forward strand.
GCAGGTTTGGCCTACGCATCTCAAAAATTCGCTGTCGAGGTTGACGAAAGGGCCGTTGCTATCAGGGAAGTTCTTCCGGGTGCAAATTGCGGGGCTTGCGGTTATCCGGGATGTGATGGCCTTGCAAACGCTATTGTGGCGGGCGAAGCTGAGGTAAATGCCTGTCCTGTCGGCGGGGCGGATGTTGCAGAAAAAATAGCGGAAATTATGGGTGTAGAAGCAGGTTCACAAGATAAAATGGTAGCTAAGGTTCTTTGCGATGGAGATATAACAAAATGTGGTGAAAAGTTTAGATATGAGGGAATCCAGGACTGTGTAGCGGCGGCAGCCATTCAGGACGGGAGCAAATCCTGTCAATATGGGTGCTTAGGACTGGGGACGTGTGTGGATGCCTGTCAGTTTGATGCAATTGAAATAGTGGACGGGGTTGCAGTGATAAATCCGGAAAAATGCACGGCCTGTGGCAAATGCATAGAAGCATGTCCTAAAAATGTAATTGATTGGGTTCCTTATGAACAGAGTGTTGTTATCACATGCAATAACAAAGAACCCGGAAAGGCAGTTAGAGGAAAATGCGAGGTTGGATGTATTGGATGCAGGATCTGTGTTAAAAACTGTCCTGTAAGTACAATTGAATTTGAAAACAATTTAGCATTTATTAACTACGATAACTGCACTAATTGTTTCGTATGTGTTGAAAAATGTCCTACAAATGCAATTGAGGGCAACCTGGAAATAAAACAACGACTGAATTTATAAAGCAAAATTATAAAAAAATAACAATGTGAGGAGCTTATAAATAAGCTCCTCTATTGTCGTTAAAATATTAATAGTGTATAATTTACCTGAGAGCTAAAATTAAATACACTAATTTAAGAAAAGAGTGTTGACTATTATGGACACAAAAAAAATGATACACTTGGCCATGTTGACTTCTATCGGACTGGGACTTCATATTATTGAATCTATGATACCTAATCCTTTTACTGCTTTTGCACCCGGAGCAAAATTGGGACTGGCTAACATCGTTGGTCTTATTACACTGGCCATATATGGAATAAGGTATGCTTTGGCTGTTAATTTATTAAGGAGCCTTATCGGAGGAATTGTATCAGGAGTTGTTATTTCCACAATATACAGCATGTCGGGGGCCCTGGTCAGCACACTTCTAATGTGGCTTATATACAAATTTTTTAGAAAATATTTTAGTTTGATAGGCGTAAGTGTCTTTGGAGCGCTGGGACATAATATAGCACAACTGACGGTGGCCAGTATTATCATCAGAAATCCTAAGATATTTGCCTATTTGCCGGTACTGACGTTAACGAGTATTTTCACAGGTATATTTATTGGAATCACATCAATTTATGCCTTGGAAAAAACCAAAATCAACATTGATTATATAATTAAAACCTAAAAAATGGAGGATAACAATGAGGAGAGGTAGAGGTTCTTTTCTGTTAATATTATTTATCATTACCGGGGTCGTTTTAGGCAGTCTAATAGGAAATTTTTTCGGTGCCACGATTCCTTTTTTAGATTATGGCCCCGAACATTTAGGACTGAATAATATAGAGGTTGATCTTGGGATTGTCTATTTTCAAATAACCCTGCTGCTCAGGGTTAATATAGCCGGGTTGATTGGTCTGTTACTCGCTTTAATTATATTCAACAGATTGTAAGGTGAAAATATGAAGACAATAATTTTGGCATCCGATTCACCAAGAAGAAAGGAAATTCTCAGGGGCTTAGGGGTGAATTTCCGAACAATTGGAAGTAACATCAAAGAAAAGACTGATAAATCTTCTTCCCCTATAGAAGTTGTTAAACATTTCGCTTATATGAAGGCAAAATATGTTTCGGACAGGCTGGAGGGATATTATATTATCATTGGGGCTGATACTATAGTAGAACATAAAAAGATATTAGGTAAGCCCAAAGATAAACAGGATGCATACAACATGCTGAGGCTCCTTTCAGGAAAAATTCATAATGTTATTACCGGATTTGCAATAATAGATTGTTCGACGGGACAACAATTTATTGATTATGAGAGTACTAAGGTACACTTCAAAAATCTGAGTAATAAAGAAATTCAAGATTATATTGCAACCGGTGAGTATATAGGCAAGGCCGGAGCCTATGCTATTCAGGGAAAGGCTTCTTTATTTATAAAAAAAATAGAGGGTGACTATTTTAATGTTGTAGGCCTGCCGGTGTTCAAGTTGGGGGCGGCACTCCGTGATGTTTTTAATATCAGTCTCCTCTAAATTTAAAAGGTGGGTTATTTATGGATAATCGTTGTGGGTATTCTACGATAAAAAACATGCCCGTGAGTGAACGGCCAAGGGAAAAAATGCTCGCTCATGGTTGTCAAAGTCTATCTAATTCAGAATTACTGGCAATTATATTATCTAAGGGAACAAAGAATAGGACAGCTCTTGACCTGGCAAGGGGAATATTGAACATGTCTAACGAAGGATTGAGGGCCCTTACAAATTGCACCATCGAAGAGTTAACACAAATAAAAGGTATTGGTTTAGCAAAGGCATCTCAGATCATAGCGGCAATAGAACTCGGGAAGCGTATAGCATTAACAGCAAATGTAAACAATTATAAAATACAAGGCCCCGAGGATGTGAGTAATTTGATAATGGAAGAGATGAGATACTTAAAAAAGGAATTTTTCAACATCGTATTGTTAAATACCAAAAACAATGTAATTGCTATAGAAAACATATCGGTGGGTAGTTTGAATGCTTCAATTGTTCATCCCAGAGAGGTATTCAACGTAGCGATTAGGAGGAGCAGTTCTGCTATAATATTAGCACATAACCATCCAAGTGGGGACCCAAGACCAAGTATAGAAGACATCAATATAACAAAAAGGCTAATAGAAGCAGGTTCTATCATCGGAATAGATGTACTAGACCATATAATTATAGGAGATGGAATTTATTTTAGTATGAAAGAAAAAGAAATGATATAATTGTTATATACAAGGAAGGAGTATTATGAATGGGTGTGTTCAAATTTTTCCTGCGTGATATGGGAATTGACTTAGGGACAGCAAACACATTAGTTTATGTAAGAAAAAAAGGGATTGTACTGAGCGAACCTTCAGTGGTTGCAATTCAAAATGATACAAAAACGGTATTATCCGTGGGTGAAGATGCGAAAAAAATGATTGGCAGGACCCCGGGTAACATAGTTGCAATCAGGCCGATGAGAGACGGTGTGATTGCCGATTTTGATGTAACACAAAGTATGCTGGAATACTTTATCAGGAAGGTATATTCCAGACGAACAATGATACAACCCAGAGTAGTTGTAAGTGTCCCCTCCGGGGTTACCGAGGTAGAAAAAAGGGCGGTGGAGGAGGCTACGATACAGGCCGGTGCGAGGGAGGCTTATCTAATTGAGGAACCTATGGCTGCAGCTATAGGCGCAGGTCTGCCTGTTGAAGAACCTACCGGAAGCATGGTTGTAGATGTTGGGGGAGGCACCACGGAGGTTGCTATTATTTCCCTTGGAGGTATTGTGACTGCCAGATCCATCAGGGTTGGCGGGGATGAACTGGATGAATCCATTGTTCAATATATAAAAAGAGAATACAATCTAATGATTGGCGAAAGAACGGCTGAGGAAGTAAAAGTTGCAATAGGGTCGGCATTTCCAAAGACCAAAGAAGAAAAAATGCATGTCAGAGGCAGGGACTTGGTTTCCGGATTACCTAAAACCTTAGAGATAACATCGGTTGAGATAATGAATGCGTTAAAGGAATCAGTCAGTCAAATTATTGAAGCCATTAAATATACATTGGAAAAAACTCCACCGGAGCTGGCGGCTGATATTATGGAGATGGGCATAATGCTTACCGGCGGTGGTGCTTTACTGGATGGACTAGATAAACTGGTAATAAAGGAAACCGGAATGCCTGTAAAAATTGCTGAATGTCCTCTGGATTGTGTAGTAATGGGTACCGGAAAGACAATAGAAGAAATTGATACTTTGAAAAAGGTCCTGATAAGGCCGAAAAAGTTGGAATAAGTTGGTGGTATAAATGTCTAGAAACAAGCCAAAAGGCAGGTCCGGAAATAGGCCCGTGGTAACAGTGGTAATTATAGCCGTTATCCTTGTTATAGCCGTGGGAATTACAGCTAAACAGAGGGAAAATATTACTGTTGTTGAAAAATGGATTGGAAATATTATTACACCCATTCAAAATGTCGTCAATAGTACTATCAATGGTATAAGACGAAATGTTAATTTCATATCTAACATAGCTGATCTAAAAACTGAAAATGAAAATTTAAAACAGGAGATGGAATCGCTACGGCAGGAAATTTTGGATTTGAATATGAAAAAAAATGAACTGGAAGAATTGAAGGCCTTAAAACATGCCTTGAATTATATAGAAGATGATGGTAAACATGATGTTGTTTCTGCTAACGTGATAGGAAAAAGCCCCGGCAACTGGTTTAGTATATTTACAATTAATGCCGGGGAAAATCAAGGTGTCAAAAAAGATAGTATAATACTTGATTCCGACGGTCTTGTCGGAAGGGTTTATGAGGTCGGAGGAAACTGGTCTAAGGTTATCTCTATTATAGATAACAGCAGTTCTGTAAGTTTTCAGTTAATGAGGGATAGCAATCTGCAAGGGATAATTACCGGAAGTGTTACCGGCGAAATAACGGGATATCTATTCGACCCCCTGGCGGATATAATTATAGGCGACAAAATAGTTACCTCAGGATTGGGGATGTACCCACAAGGTATTATAATAGGTGAGATTACTGAAATAGACAAAACCAGTGATCATTTATTAAAAACAATTAAGGTAGAGTCCGCGGTTAATTTTAAAAGGATAACCAAGGTAATGGTAATGGTGCCGGTGTAGTATCTGTGTAAAATCGGTACCAATAAATTTCGGCAGCAATAATAAAGGGGTAACTGATAGTGAGATTGATTATAATAAGTCTAATTGTTTTAGCTAACTTAATACTGCAATCCACATTATTTCAACAAATTAGAATATATGGTGTGATTCCAAACACTGCACTAATTCTTGTTATATCCTTTGCCATATATGGAGGAAAAAACGAGGGGGCTGTTATAGGTTTTTTTGCGGGCATTTTGCAGGATATTGTTTTCGGACATACAATTGGTTTGAATGCATTAATTTTCACGGTTATCGGGTATTTGATTGGCCTTATGGATCAAAAAATATTCAAAGATAACTTATTGGTTCCATTTATTTTAACTGCATTAACAACCGTATTTTATGAAATGGTAAATCTTTTATTAATATTTTTGTTAGGATATAGAATTGAGCTGCTAAATATAATAAAAAAAATGTTAATAACAGAGGTTATATACAATTCTGTTGTTTCCCTTATTATTTATCATTATTTATCAAAAATGTTCAAATCGAATCTGATGAGAAGGGGATATTAACCCGGGGGGTGTGATTGTTGCTTAAAAAAATGAAAGACAGATATAGTATAGTTTTTCTAACATTTATTTTGGTTGCTGTTGTCATAATTTTGAGACTAGCGGCCCTGATGATAGTTGAAGGGCAGGACTATAGGGAACAGGCCGAAAACCGAATTTTTAAGAATATTCCCCTAAGTGCCCCGAGAGGTGAAATAAGGGATAAATATGGTAAACTGTTGGCAGGCAGCCGTCCCAGTTTTACCGTTCAAATTATGAGAAATGAAATAGACGGCAAAAAAATAAATGAAGTGGCATTGAAATTGATAAACATACTGGAAAAAAACGATGATAAATATACGGATGAATTTCCAATAGTGTTGACAGACACCGGTGAATATGCCTTTACCTATGACATAGATTTGGCTAACTGGAAGGAAACTTATGGATTAGTAGATGTTAAAAATGGTAAAGAGGCTTTCGAAATTTTGAAGGAAAGATATGATATAAACATAGAAGACCCGATAGACGCCCAGCTTGAGTTGTTAAAAATACCTGACCTGACTGTGCCTATATCCATAAAAGAGGATACCAGGTGGGAGTATATGGACATGTTAAAGAAAGAAGAATGGCTCAAAAATCACGGGTTCAAAGAAAACAATATAGATGCCGTT